>JAISYB010000178.1 GCA_031270215.1 Streptococcaceae bacterium
TTCTTCCGGCTCGATTAAAAAGAGAACTAGCTGAAATTAAAAATTACCTGATAAATGGTGGGGCACTTCCAGCAGCTATTCATCAAAGCTGGACAGAAACACTAAAGGCGACTTATCCAAGGAGTAATGAGTCAATTGAGCGATTCTTGGAATTGGCAGTGGGAGAGAAGTTTGTTGCAGTGCTAGAGGACTGCGGTGTCTTTAAGCTAGATACCGCAAGTCAAGTAGCATTTCAACATTTCGTCCGCAATACACTACCGATTAACGAAGCAAAGTAAACAAGTGTTATAAAAAAATACTACAAAAACCGCAGGGAATCCGTTTGATAACGGTAATTTTCTACGGTTTTTAATCGATTTCACCAGTGCGGCAGGTCTATTTTTCAAGATATTTAATTCTGTTACGTAAAATACTTTCTTTTAATCCAGTTTTTGCGACTTAAGAAAGCATTAACGACTTTTATTTACGCAATCATTTTCAAAACTGTCCGTGGTTGACATTAATGCCGATTACGGTCAAGTGTCCATTGCTAATTAAGGTAATCACTAAGTTGGCGAGCTTTTCCGGTGTCAGCTTATCCTGATTTTCCACCCACCAAACCAGCGTTCCGACAAAGATTCCGGTTAAATAGGCGCTGACGAAATCAATCGGCACAATCGTGTCGTTATTTTTAACCTCAAGCGTTTGGAATAAGTCGCTGTATTGTTCCTTGAGGATTGAAAGAAATTTTTCCGTTAAAATTTCCTTGGTGACACCGTGAATTAATGCTTGAGCAAGGTCAGGGTGATCCTTCAAATATTTGTAAAATTGTGTCAAAATCTTCTTAATTTGTTCAATTTCAAGATTATTTTCGCTAACAACTGCTCCGTTTTGGAGTAATTTGGTAAAATTTTGCATGAAACCAGCTAATATTTGATCAAATAAGTCCTGCTTGTCCTTGTAATGCGCGTAGAAGGTTGCACGATTAATCATTGCTTCTGAAGCGATATCTTGAATTGTCACCTTATCAAAGCCTTTCTGGGCAACCAGCTTGATGAAGGCTTTATTGATGTGTTGATTCGTTCGTCTAATTCTTAAGTCCATAAATTAAGTCCTTTTGTATATTTTATTCAACAAAATAAAAAATTATGTTGCTTAAAGCACTGTTTTTTAGATATTGACGGTTGTAATTTTAACATATTATCGTCAAAATAGATATATAGTATTTTATCAAACACTGTGTTGCTTAAAAGCCGAACCGTTGACTTACACTGGCAATTTACAGCTAGATATTATTTCAAAGGAGCTAGAATGTATAAAGCAGGGATTGATGTCGGTTCAACGACAGTCAAATTAGTAATTTTTGATACCGAAAACAAGTTGATATTCAAAAGATATGAACGGCATTTTTCTGATGTTAAGCAGGCAACGATCAAGGTTTTAGATGAAGCAAGCCAGCAATTAGGGGATATTCATCTATCGATTACGATTACAGGCTCAGCTGGCATGGGACTTTCGGAAAGCTTTAATATCCCATTTGTTCAGGAAGTGATTGCAGCGACTTTAGCCGTTGAGCAAATCATTCCTCAAACGGATGTTGTTATTGAGTTAGGTGGCGAAGATGCCAAGATTACTTTCTTTGACGGTGCGCTAGAACAGCGGATGAATGGCACTTGCGCCGGTGGAACGGGCGCATTTATTGACCAAATGGCTAGCCTGTTAAAAACGGATGCCGCAGGACTTAACGAGCTTGCAAAAGACTACCAAAATATTTATCCAATCGCTTCGCGTTGCGGTGTTTTTGCTAAGACGGACATTCAACCATTAATTAACGAGGGTGCCAGACGAGAAGATATTGCAGCGAGTATTTTTCAAGCGGTAGTCAACCAAACGATTGCAGGTCTTGCCAGTGGACGCAAGATACAAGGCAATATTGCTTTTTTGGGCGGTCCATTATTTTTCATGAGCGAGCTGCGGCTGCGCTTTATCGAAACACTAAATATTGCACCAGATCAGGTGGTTTTTCCGGATAATTCACAGCTTTTTGTTGCAATGGGCGCAGCTTTTGAAGAAGTCGAGCTTGAAATTAGCATTTTGGAGTTGATTAATCGTCTAAAATACGAGCAAGCTGCGCATTTGACACCTGTTAATCTCTTAGAACCGTTATTTGAAAACGAAAACGAGCTTGCCACATTCCGCAAAAGACATCAGCAAGCAGAGCCTATCTATAAAGAGTTAGCGCAGCATCGCGGGGCAAGCTATCTTGGAATTGATGCAGGCTCAACTACCACTAAAGTTGTCTTAACAGACGAAAGTGGTGCGATTCTTTTTGAGTATTATGGTAATAATAATGGTCAGCCGCTTGAGAATGTAATTAATGTCTTGAAAAACTTATATCAAGCATTACCAAACGAGGTTTATATTGCTAAGAGTTGTGTCACAGGATATGGGGAGCATTTGATAAAGCATGCGCTAAAGGTTGATCTTGGAGAAGTGGAAACAATGGCGCATTATAAGGCTGCGAATTTCTTTCAGCCGGGCGTTGATTTTATCCTCGATATTGGCGGGCAAGATATGAAAGCAATGACGATTACCGATCAGGCGCTCTCGTCCATTCAGCTCAATGAAGCCTGCTCATCTGGCTGTGGCTCATTTATCGAAAGCTTTGCCAAATCCTTGAAATACAATGTGGAAGACTTTGCTAAGTCAGCATTATTATCACAAAAGCCTGTTGATTTAGGGTCAAAATGCACAGTTTTCATGAATTCAAAGGTTAAACAAGTGCAAAAAGAAGGTGCGACAATTGCAGACATTTCTGCGGGGTTGTCCTATTCTGTTATCAAAAATGCATTATACAAGGTTATCAAAATAAAGCGCCCTGAGGATTTGGGTGAAAAAGTTGTTGTTCAAGGCGGAACTTTCTATAATGAAGCGGTCTTGCGGGCTTTTGAAATGGTATCAAGAAAAGAAGTCATCAGACCATCAATTGCCGGCTTAATGGGGGCATACGGCTGTAGCTTGATTGCTAGGGAAAATGCTGAGAATGAGCAAACTTCGACATTATTGTCGTTAGCGCAGCTGAACGATTTTACGACGAACAAAGAATTTGTCAAATGTGGACTATGTGAAAATCAATGTGCGCTGACTTTGACTGTTTTTAATGATGGTCGAAAGTTTGTGACAGGTAATCGTTGTGAACGTGGCGCAGAAAAAGCCATGCAGATTAAGATTGACATCAAAGCGAAGAAAGAAAATTTAGTTGATTACAAGTATAAACGTTTGTTTAATTACAAATCCCTCTCACGCAAAGTAGCAAAAAATGGTACAATTGGTATACCAAGAGTTTTGAATATGTATGAGAATTATCCACTATGGCATACGATTTTTACTGATTTAGGTTTTCGGGTGATTTTAAGTCCGAGAAGTGATAAGAAATTATACGAAAAAGGGATTGAAACGATTCCAAGTGATACGGTCTGCTACCCAGCTAAGCTCGTTCACGGTCATATCGAAAGTTTGTTTGAAAAAGGTGTTGACCATATTTTCTACCCAAGCGTGATGTTTGAGCAAAAGGAAGCACGCAATGCTGAAAATCATTTTAACTGTCCAATCGTTCAAAGCTATCCGGCAGTTATTCGTAATAATATGGATTTTATTCGCAATGGAGAAGTTGAGTTTTGGCATCCATTTGTTAATTTAGCTGACCGGCAGTCTGTTGTAAATGCGTTGAGGGAAACCTTAACCTCATTTGGATTGACAGATGCGCTGATTAAGTCGGCAGTTGAGCATGGCTATGCTGCAATGAAAGAGTTCAAAGAAGATTTAAAGGTGCGTGCGGACGATTTATTAAGACGAATTCAGCTCAATCATGAAAAAGCCATTGTTTTATCTGGACGACCATATCATTTAGATCCAGAAATTAATCATGGAATTGCTGATGTGATTATCCAAGAAGGCTTTCATGTTTTAACCGAGGATATGGTTAGTGATATGGAGGAGGTTTCAGGCTTGCGGGTGGTCAATCAATGGGTTTACCATTCTCGTCTTTATGCTGCGGCAAAGTTTGTTGCCAAGCATAAAAATCTGGAATTGGTTCAGTTGAATTCATTTGGTTGCGGACTTGACGCTGTGACGACCGATCAAGTCGAAGAAATCATGCAAAGCTATCACAAGCTATATACTGTACTAAAAATTGATGAGGGTAGCAATTTGGGAGCAATTCGTATTCGCCTGCGCAGCCTAAAAGCAGCAGTGAGCGAGCGCGATAAGCGACAATTGTCTCTGCCTGAGCATGTTAGGCCAACTCAAGCAGCTGCTCCGATTACTTTTACCAAAGAAATGCGTAAAAAGCATACACTTTTAATGCCAATGCTTTCGCCAATTCATCAGGAGGGCTTGGTTGATGAGGCATTTAGGGCAAGCGGTTATCGGGTTGTTAGCTTGTCAGCTTTTGACCGTAAAGCAGTAGACGTCGGTTTAAAATACGTTAATAATGATGCGTGCTATCCAGCGATTATTTCAATCGGGCAATTAATCAAGGCTTTGTCATCAGGGAAATATGATTTAAATCACACCTCGGTCATGATGAGCCAAACGGGCGGTGGCTGTCGAGCAACCAATTATATTCCATTGCTGCGTAAGGCATTAAAGGATGCCGGCTTTGCTCAGGTTCCCGTTGTTTCCGTGTCACTTGGCAATCAGGGCGTTGAGGAAACGCCAGGCTTTAAGCTAACACTACCATTTTTAAAACGAATGTTGCTTGCGGTCATGTATGGCGATTTATTTGAGCGAGTTGTCTATCGAACACGCCCTTATGAGCTTGAAAGCGGTCAGGTTAATGCGCTTTATGATTTATGGCTTGAAAAGGCGCGCAAGAATGTTAGAAATGGCTCGTTCACACAATTTAATTATTACATGAAACGAATTGTTAAAGCCTTTGATACAACACCTATTAAAGCTCAACGTAAGCCAAGGGTTGGGGTTGTCGGAGAAATATTAGTCAAATATGCACCGACAGCCAATAACGATATTGTGGCAATCATTGAAAATGAGGGTGGAGAAGCAGTTGTACCGGATTTGATTGGCTTTATGAACTATTCGCTTTATAATCAGATTTGGAAGGCTGAGTCATTAAACATGAGTGCACGTAGCGCTACCTTAGCCAAGATGATGATTAACTTGATTGCATTAATCGAAAAACCGATGCATCAAGCCTTGAGTAAATCCTCTCGCTTTGAAGGGATTAGCTCAATTTACCAGCTGGCGGATGAAGCGTCTAAACTGCTCTCAATCGGCAATCAGACTGGCGAAGGTTGGTTCTTAACAGGAGAGATGATTGAGTTATTAGCGCATGATGTTCATAATATCGTCTGCTTGCAGCCGTTTGGTTGCTTGCCAAATCATATTGTCGGCAAGGGAATGATTAAAGAGCTGCGTAGACAATATCCAAAGGCTAACATTGCACCGATTGATTATGACCCCGGAGTATCGGTTGTTAATCAGTTGAACCGTATTCGTTTGATGATGGCAACAGCTAAAAAAGAAGCGAAGGCTAGCGTAACAATCGGCTAAATGAAGGCGGAATTCGGTGTTTTGTGACGTAGCAATCAGGAATTGTTGTCAATATTTGCCAATGTTCACAAATTTATCGCTTTCTAGGCAATGAAGTGAAGGTGGGACAGCAGCGCTTAACGATGTAGAAAATTAGGAAATTGCGGGCATTTCATTTACAAATGTTCGGAAATTTATCTATTTTCCTAGTCGTTGCTGCATTGTCTCCCGTTAATCACGAACATTAAACAGCAGGCAAAGGCTTTCGGGTCAGCGGTTTACGGAAAAGCTAGTGGCAACCTGCCTTAGCGGTTTTCCCTTAGGTGCTGACTAGTCGGCACTGTTTGCTCGAAGATTGAATAGGGGGTAAAGACCTTCTATGTGATGAAAAGAAAATAACGAAATGGTGGTTTAGATGATTAAACTAAAGGATTATCGAGTTTATGAAGGCTTGCGGATTGCGATGTCTTTGACTTTTATCGGTGGCTTTCTAGATGCTTATAGCTATAAAATGCTAGGCGGCAAATTTGCAAGTATGCAGTCAGGTAATTTGATTTACTTTTCATTGCATTTAATGGACGGCAAATTTCATCAAGCGCTTCTTTACCTACCACCAGTTCTTTCTTTTCTGATTGGCAGTATCGTCTGTGTTGTTCTCAGACGCTTTGCAAAGCAGCGTAATTTGCGTTGGCATATGACAGCGGCAGCAGTTGAACTAATAGGCTTTATGATACTTGCCTTGCTCTCAAACCACCTCAGTTCAGAATTTTTAATCCTGAGTATTGCCTTTTTGGCAGCTATACAGGCGGAAAGCTTTAAACGCCTGCGCGGGATACCCTATGCAACAATTATGAGTACTGGAAATCTCAAAACCTTTGGTTCATTTCTGGCTTCTGGCATTATTCAAAGAGATCGAAAGACTCTTGAAAAGGCAAGACATTCGTTTTTAGCAATCCTCTTTTTTATCTTAGGTGCGCTAAGTGCAGCGCTAAGCACAAAATTTGTTCAAGATTATGCGCTATTCTTGGTTTGCCTGCCGCTTATCTTTATTCTAATCTTGTTGGTTTTAGAACATCTGGCTCAAAATGAAAAATAATAATACATAGTAAAATGATTTGGAGGAATTATGGCAGAAATTAAATTTGAAATCACGCAGACTTTAGGCGTTTTGTCTGAAAACAATAAGGGTTGGCGCAAGGAGTTGAACATGGTTAGCTGGAATGGTGCGCTTGCAAAATATGACCTGAGAACTTGGAGCCCTGATCATAAAAAAATGGGTAAAGGGATTACTTTAAGTGCTGAAGAATTTAGCGCCCTACAAAAGTTATTAGCACAGTAAATTTTAAAGAAGGTGTGGCAGTAGCGTTATGATACGGCAGTCGCTGTCGAAAATTCTTTCTCAATAAAAATGCGCGAGAGCTGGAGGGTTCTGCAGCTCGTCCGGCTTATCTGTATGAGCTTGACTAAGACACTTGAACATGCCACGAATAATTGTCCATTGGCAGCGCTCACGCTAGCGGATAATCGTTCGTGGTTTTTAGTTAATATGCCAAAAGTCTTTTCAGATTTAACGAATGATAAAAAACTTGTCAAAAATATAAAGTTATTTTTATAGTTATGATATACTACTTATGAAAAAGATTGTTTTTGAAAGGATAAAGATGAATATTGCATTAATTGTTACGATTGTTCTAGTATTAGGAGTTATCTTTGTCAATGGTTGGACAGATGCGCCCAATGCTATTGCAACTGCTGTTTCGACACGCGTATTATCCATTCGCTTTGCCGTTTGGATGGCTGCGTTCATGAATTTAATCGGTGCTTTAGTTTCGACACTTTTAGGCGCTAAGGTTGCTACAACTATCTTTAACATGGTTGATTTCTCGAAAAATCAAAGCTTACCTGAAACTGCACCACAGGTCGCACTTGCAGCGTCACTTTTTGCGATTGTCCTATGGGCAACTGCTGCATGGTATTTTGGTATTCCAACGAGTGAATCACATGCCCTAATTGCTGGCTTGACTGGATCAGCGATTGCGTTAGGGGGCTTTTCAGCAGTTAATTTAAATGAATGGGTAAAGGTGATCTACGGCTTAGTTGCCTCCGTCTTGATTGGCTTTTTTGGCGGAATATTAATCACAAAGCTTTTAGTTTTCTGCTTCCGCGACGTACATCGCAGGACTGCGAGTAAATTTTTCTCAACCGGTCAAGCACTTAGCGCTGCTGCAAATGCTTATTTACACGGTGCACAAGACGGACAAAAATTCATGGGTGTTTTCATGCTCGGCTTAACCTTAAATCACATGTCGGAGTCTAATGCCCCTATTCCGCTTTATATTGTCGTAATTTGTGCCTTGACAATGGGACTTGGAACAAGTGTTGGTGGCGCAAGAATTATTAAATCAGTCGGTATGGATATGGTTAAGCTTGAAACCTACCAAGGTTTCTCTGCTGATTTATCGACAGCGATTTGTATTCAATTTATGACTAGCCTAGGTATTCCGGTTTCAACCACACATGCTAAAACAACTGCCATTATGGGTGTGGCAGCAAGCAAAAAGCTCAGCAGTGTTGATTGGAGTATTGTTAAGGAAATGGTTTTTGCGTGGATTTTGACTTTTCCAGGCTGCGGTTTAGTGGCTTTTATTATGGCAAAGCTTTTTATCGCAATTTTTTAAAGATTATCTAAAAAATAAATGAAGAGGTGGCTGAAATGGCAAGAAAGAAACAGTTTAATTATTTTGAAGCAATGAATGAGATTGCTGTAAAGGTTGATCAGTCGTCAAAGCTTTTACAACAGCTTGCTAAAAATTATGACTATGAAGCATTGGTTGATCAAGCAGAGGCAATTCATATCCTAGAGCGCGAGGCGGATGTTTTAGTCAGCGACATCATGGAGGAGCTGGCGGTATCGTTTATTACACCGATTGACCGCGAGGATATTGTATTATTGACCCATTCACTAGATGACGTAATTGATAATATTAATGAAGTGACCTATCTATTGGAGAATTTAGTCGTCAAATCATTACGAACAAGAACGATTGATTTCTTTGATTTGATTGCCGAGGCAACACATGGGATATGTCTTGCGACCTCTGAATTTTCTAAGTTTAAAAACTCAAAGACGCTCAAAGGCTTGTTAAAAAATGTTAATGATATCGAAAGACAAGCTGACTTGCTTTATTCTGAGCTAACTAAGGAAATGTATTCTACAGAAAATAATGCAATTGAGATTATCAAATGGCGAGATTTATACAATAAATTTGAAACAATTGTTAATCAATCTGAAAAAGCAGTCAATACAATCGGTAGCTTGGTCATTAAAAATTCATAATCATGCTACTGCTTTAAATCACTAGGAAGGGTACAATGAAAGATGTTTTTACCTTATTTACTCATCATCGTTTTAGTTGCGATTGATCAACTCATTAAATATCAAATTGTTGCAAATATTACATTAGGGGAGCGGATTGATTTTATTCCGAATATTTTGAGTTTGACTTATCTGAAAAACAATGGCGCAGCGTGGTCAATTCTTGAGGGGCAGATGTGGTTTTTCATTGTCATCACACTCGCTGCCTTGGCTGTTGCTTTTTATTTCTTAATCAAACGCCCTAAAACTCACCAATTAATGACAATCTCAATTGTCATCATCACAGCTGGTATTATCGGTAATTTTATTGATCGCATAAGATTGGGCTACGTTGTTGATATGTTTCAGCTGGATTTTATCAATTTTCCCATCTTTAATTTTGCAGATGCCTGCTTAGTTATCGGCGTCTTGCTGCTTTGTGTCTATTTATTTAAATTTGACACGGAGAATATGAAGGAGAAATGAATGAAAATTGTTATCACAACAGAGGTCGGTCGGATTGACAAGGTACTTGCTGATTTGACGGATTATTCAAGAAGTCAGCTGACAGATTGGCTAAAACAGGGTGCAATCTTAGTGAATCAGACACATGTCAAGCCTAATCTAAAGGTAAAATCAGGAGATGTCATCGAGATTATTCCACCAAAGCTTCAAAGTTGCGAACTGATTGCGGAGGATTTGCCGTTAGAAATTATTTACCAAGATAGTGACGTTGCAGTTGTTAATAAGCCTCAGGGAATGGTTGTTCACCCGGCAGCAGGACATGCAAATGGCACATTAGTCAACGCCTTACTGTATCATCTTGAAGATTTATCGGGAATTAACGGCGAGCTTCGTCCGGGGATTGTTCACCGGATTGACAGAGATACCTCTGGACTTTTAATGATTGCTAAGAATAACGCAGCGCACCTTAGCTTGTCAGAAGCGTTAAAAAACAAAACAACTGAGCGGATTTATTACGCAATTGTTCACGGTGTTTTAAAGCACGATAAAGGTAAAATCGAAGCGCCTATTGGACGAGATCCTAAAAATCGTAAGAAGCAGACAGTGCTTAGCGGTGGAAAACCAGCTGTCACTCACTTTGAGGTTTTGGAGCGATTTGAAAATTACACTTTCATCAAGCTGCAGCTAGAAACTGGGCGTACACATCAAATCAGAGTACATATGCGCTATATTGGTCATTCTGTTGCAGGAGATCCGCTTTACGCACCAAGGCAGACATTAAAAGGTAACGGACAATTTCTCCATGCAGGCGTCATTGGTTTCATTCATCCGAAAACTCAGGAACACCTGCGTTTTGAAGCACCATTACCGGAGATTTTTCGTGAAACACTCGCAAGCCTACGTAATTGACGTAATATTCAACAGTAACAGCTTCATACTTGAGTTCGTTGCTGTTTTTTTGTGAAATTACATGTGGCTTGGGGCAATAAAAAGCGTTGAATAAAACTGCTGAGTCACAAAGTAAGATAGCTAGGTGGCACCAATGATTTTCATGCAGGTGTAGGAATTAATATCGTAGTCTTATTTTTTAAAAAAATCTTCACAAAGTAAGTATTTATGTGTAGAATAAACGAAGCAGCAAGTTCGTTATCACTCTAGATAGGAGTTCAAAATGGGAAAATTTCAAGTAATTAAGCATCCATTAATTCAGCATAAACTAACAATTATTCGTCAAAAGGACGTGGGAACGAAAGTTTTTCGAGAGGTTGTTAATGAAATTGCGATGCTAATGGCATATGAGGTCAGTCGTGATTTACCGCTTGAGGAGATTGTGATTGAAACACCGATTACCAAGACAACGCAAAAGACCTTGTCGGGCAAAAAGCTTGCAGTTGTGCCGATTTTAAGAGCTGGTATTGGGATGGTAGACGGCATTGTTTCCTTAATTCCCGCCGCAAAGATCGGGCATATCGGAATGTATCGTGATGAGGAAACCTTACAGCCGGTCGAATATTTAGTAAAATTACCAGAAGACATTGATCAAAGACAGATTTTTGTTGTTGATCCAATGCTTGCAACAGGAGGGTCGGCAATTTTAGCGATTGACTCTCTTAAAAAACGTGGTGCAGGTAATATCAAATTTGTTTCCTTAGTTTCCGCACCGGAAGGGGTCGAGGCTTTACAAAAGGCACATCCGGATGTCGATATCTATACCGCAAGCTTAGACGAGCGTTTAAATGAGCATGGCTACATCGTGCCTGGCTTAGGGGATGCAGGCGATAGATTGTTTGGTACAAAATAAGGTTGACTACGGGAGGTAATAATGGCGTTTGAAAATCCAAGTCAAGAAGTAATTTTTGGTTATTTAAGACAGGCAAAAAATATTGCAATCGTTGGCTTAAGCAATCGACCTAGTCGGACAAGTTATTTGATTGCTGAGGCATTGCAAAAGGATGGATATCGTATCTTTCCGGTCAATCCGCTTCTTTTAGGAGAAACGATTTTAGGCGAGAAAGTTTATGCCAATTTAAAGGATATTCCTGAAGAGATAGATATCGTAAATATATTTAGACGCAGTGAATTTTTAGCTGAGGTCGCAGCGGATTTTGTAGAAACAAATGCTAAGGTTTTTTGGGCACAGCTAGATGTTGAAAGCGACACGGCAGCCAATTTTTTACGGGCGCATGGTAAAAATGACATTGTGATGAATCGCTGTATCAAGATAGAACTCGCCTATTCAGGCATTAAACGACCTAACATTAAGCATTAAATTGATAGAAAGAGTGGATATTGAGCAAGCTTTTATCGTTTGTTCAATTTCCGCTTTTATTTGTGTACTTGTAAGATTTTCAAAACAGTTATCTGTTGATTTTTATAAAGTATTATGATATTTTGGGAACATTAATTATAAGAAACTAGCTTCATCAGGGTAAAAAGGTTAAAAAATGGATTGTAAATAGTCATTTTTTAAACAATATATACTTCAGTTTTTTTAATACAACGTATGAGATATGGTATGTTTATGGCGAGAAATGAAGCAACGAAGTTTTAAAATATACTACAACATCATATCGTAAAGATGAAGGAATAAACCTAAGACATCTTTTTTGCTACTACTATAAAAAGTTTTTGCAAGCAACCATAGATGTGATGACTATGACTCTTCAACAAACTAAACAAAGCATTGCACAGATTGAAACGGGTTCAAATCAAGATGATCAACAAGTAAAACAAGATTTACAGAAAATGAAAAATATTTATGATGAAGAGATTAAAGCTTTAAAAGCAAATGATCTAGAAAAATTCTCTAATCTGGAAAATCAAATCGACATCTTACGACTTAAGAGAATAATATCTGATAAATCTGAAGAATATTTAACCTTTCAAAATGAAGCCTGGTTTCAACCATTTAAAAAGTTTCTACCTTTCGAGTATTTAGGATATGGTCGTTTGGTAAATGACATTGAAATCCTCCCCTCTAATGCCTTTATTATAGGGATGGTCTATCTATTGAGTTTAAGTTCGGTCTTTATTGTATTTTCGGGATATTTATACAAAAATTATTACTATAGGAAAGTTGGGAAATTATGACAGAAATTCAAGTTAAAAACCTTACAACAGACCTATTCAAAAATTTAAGCTTTGAATTATTCCAAAATGGTTTATATGGATTCGTTGGTCGTAATGGTATTGGTAAAAGCACTTTATTTAGTATCTTAAATAAGGAAATTAAAATATCAATTGGCGAGATTAAAGTCGGAAAAGTTTGTTATATACCAAGCTTAGAAATATTTGATAAAAATATCACTGCCAATGATTATTTTAAATTATTATCTGATGAGGAGAAAATAACTCTTAATAAAAATCTTGAATTGATGGGTAATCCCGACTTTTTTAACAAAAAAATCGGTACTTATTCTCTTGGAATGAAGGAGTTGTTCGCATTTATATTTGCAATATCTATCGAAAGTGATATTTTGATTCTTGACGAATTAATTGATGGACTCGATGAAAAAAACGTTAGTATTCAACCATTGCGATTTGGTCTATCTTCTAAAAGAAAACCAAGTGTTAAAACTAAACAAGTTATCAGATAGTTAAGCTTAAGTTTGATAAAGCATCTCCCAGCAAAAAAGCGTTCAGCGGTGTAAAAGTTTGAAATTGAAAAAGCAGTCCGATTTAGGGCTGCTTTTTTGGCTAAAAAGGGCAGAAATGTTTTATCAATGTGCATATTTGATAAAGATTTTCTAGCTTTGATAAATCATAAATGGCTAACCTGTTTAAAATAGTTACAAGCAGATATAGTCTTATTTGCTTTTATCAGATTGAATAATCAAAAAACAATGTTTTCACGACGTCCTAGCTCGTCCCAGTCGCTTTTTGACTTTTATATTTTTAAGGTAAATGTATTTACTTACACTGGTCTAACCTATATACTGATGATAGTAAAGCATATTGTTTAGGTTTCTCTATAAAATTTACACTGTTAAATAAAAATATGCGAGTGTCAAGACACCGTTTTTTACAAGGGGAAAAAGGGGGAAACGCCTCATGTTTGTTGCAATTCAAGTGTAAAAGAAACACTTGTAATCGCTGATATGAATGAGTTTTCAGATGATATGCATGCTTTGTTGAGGCATGCTAAAAAGATAGAATTTGCCTGTTCTGGAATTAGAAATATCTAAGTAGGAATATTAATATTAAGGCTTTTCAGCAAGGTTGCCTACTTTCCGCTGATAAGCCTTATATCTATGGCAAAAATTCTATGAGAAATAGGGAATTCACGCCTTTTAAAGTATAATTATGGTATGATAAAAGCTAGGAGGGATAAAAGTGTTAAACTTTTTTTCAAAATCAAACAACAAACAACTCAGTGGTAATATTCCAAACCATATTGCAATCATTATGGATGGCAATGGTCGTTGG
>JAISYB010000195.1 GCA_031270215.1 Streptococcaceae bacterium
ATCTGAACAATCGAAAAAAGAGAACAAATTTCTTTGTCCTCTTAAATCCTGATATTATTGATTTTTCGCCTCTAACTAAATTCTAGACACTTACACTAGTAATTGTCATATTTTCTTCAATAAATTCATCTTTATGATCAATTATTTCACGTAAATCTACTTTTGCTAAACGTATTTTGATTGAAGCGACTCGTTCAACCTGCTCAATTAGAAAGTCAGCAATCATTTCATCAACAATCACTTGATACCTTACGCCGTCTGAAATGATATCTCCTAGCTTTGAGCGCTCAAGACCTTGAGCTAAAAATGTCCCCAAAATCTGCGAGTGATTGATTTCTGCAAACTTTGTTGGGTATGAAACCTCAAGTACAGCTATCCTAAAATCCGTATCCTCAATCAACATAAAATCTGGCACAATAACGACTCGCTGGCTTTCGGCTTGCTCATAGCCACCAAATGAACGATATTTCAAATCATCATAGCGGCGAATCAAGCTTTCCAAGATAAAAAGCTGTCTAGGATTTAAGAAATCAGTCAAGATTGGAGTATAAGTTTCGCGAACATTGATTAATTGCTCATTCATTCGTTCAATAAATGGCTGCTCGCTTTTCTTAAAATGTTGGTAGATATTCTCCAGCACAGACTTATCCTCATTTCTAACTGACGTCTTTTTGACAAAGGTGGACGTTTTAATAAAACAGCCGACCTAATTTCCACTAAGTCGACCAACCAAAACTGCGTTTAATAGAAAAATAAATTGACTAAAATCAGCAAGCCTCGAAACCCAAACTGTAATAATAACAATGCTACAACCACGGAGAAATCAATATTCGCAAATTGCAAAGGGAATTTGTCAAATAACCGCAAATAAGGTCTAACAATCGTCGTAATTAGCTTGCCAAGCCTTGATTGATACGCACCTGGAAACCATGACAAAAGTGCGTAAACAAGAATACAGTAAGAATAAAGGGTGATCAAATTGGATAATAAACTTAAAATGTTGTAGATCATTACTACTCCTAACTACAAAGCAAAATCAATATTATATCTCGTAATCAAAATTATGGTTATTAACTAAGCTTTTAGCTTCATTGCCATCAATCTGAATTGAAGGCGGTGTTAATAAAAAGATTTGATTGCCAACGCGCTGCAAATCACCGTGAAGCGCATGAGCAATTCCTGTTAGAAAGTCAATCACACGTCTAGCCTGATACTCCTCCATGTAATGAAAATTAACTAAGATAGCTTCATCATTCATTGCAAAATCAGCAATTTTCATCGCATCAGCATAGATGCGAGGCTGCTTGATTGTGATTTTAGGTCTAGCGTTATTTTTAACCTCTGTCGTAAAATGCTCCTGTTTTAGTATCGGTGCATTGGCAGAAGTCTTTCTTTCCTCTTTGGTACTCAGATAATCTTCTCTTGATTTATTGGGCGAGGTCTTAATTCTATCCCTTGAGGGCACTACGGATTCTGTTTTTTTAACCTGCCTAGTCACTTGTCTAGCCGGCTCTTTTTGTCGATTTATCTCAACAACGTTATCCGTAGCTGCTGCTTTACGTCTTAAATGACTAGTATCAGCGTTTCTTTCCTGAGTAGAGAAGTCAGATTTTCTCAGACGAGCTGCACTACTGCGCGTTTCTTCTTCAAAATCATCGTTATCATCATTAAATCCAAAAAAACTTGAAAACTTACTTAGTCTGTCCGAAAACGACATGGCTTCCTCCTGATTACGAGTTTGATTAATTGTTTAAATTTGTTAGTTTGATTTACAATCAGTAACATTATCTGAATAATTCACTACCAATACGCACATAGGTTGCACCTTCTTCGACAGCAATCTGATAATCACGGCTCATTCCCATGCTCAGCTCTGTACATGGTGCGTGCACAAGTCCTAATCTTTGAACTGTATCTCTACATTTTCGTAATTTAGAAAAATAATTCCTAAGCTGAGGCTCAGTCGCTTCAATTGGCGCCAAAGTCATCAAGCCAACAACCTTGATAGATTCAAATTTTTTTAATTGTTCAATAAAGTCCAATAATTCTTCGGCAGAAATGCCATGCTTACTAGCTTCACCAGATACATTGACCTGTACAAAGGTTAAAATCTCCTTTTCTGCACGTTTGTTAATTTCTTCGGCAAGCTTCAAGCTATCTAGCGCGTGAAAATAGTCAATAAGATTAATAACGTCCTTAACCTTTCGACGCTGAAGTGTACCGATCAAATGCCATGTTACCTCTAAGTCGCTTAAAGCATGATATTTTTCCAAAAACAAATCTGTTCGATTTTCAGCTAAGTCTTTAACGCCAACCTCGACTAGCTCCCTAGCTTTTTTAGTATCAACATATTTTGTTACGCCGATGAAACGCACCGCATCCTCACGATGCACGAGTGCCTTTGCTTTAGAAATCTTCTGTGTGATTGCTCTAACTCTTTCCTCTAGCACCACAAAAAACTCCTAGCGTTTGTTTCTTCTGAAAAATGGCGGTGTGTCTAATTCATCGTCACTACTTGCTTCAACCTTTTCAAAAGCATTAATGCTTGATGTAATTTTGGTATCTTTTAATTCATCAACATTTGGACGAACATTAGACTCACGACGAATATCCCAACCGCTAAATGGTGAGTTTTCTTCTTCAAAATCTGCTTCAATCGGTGTAGGCTCTGGTGCGTTATAGCTAGGCGCTACCTTGGCTTGAGCTGCACGCTTGATTGTCTTTTGCTGCGTTGTTGCAATATTGCGGTGTCCCGGCTTGCGTGAATTTGCCTTTGGTGTGTCTTCGATTCCCGTTGCAACAACGGTCACACGAATCTTATCTCCCAAGCTTTCATCTATTGAGGTACCAAGCAAGATATTAACATCTTGTCCTGCTGCTTGAATGACAACCTCGGAAGCATCTTGTGTTTCCATCAAGGACATGTCAAGTCCTCCGGTGACATTCAATAAGACATTTTCCGCACCATCAATTGTCGTTTCTAGAAGTGGTGAATTAATAGCAAGTTGTGTTGCTTTAATCACTCGATCCTCGCCTTCGGATTCACCAATTCCCATCAATGCTGCACCTTGATTTTGCATAACTGTTTTCACATCCGCAAAGTCTAGGTTAATAAAACCAGGCGCTGTGATTAAATCAGACACACCCTGAACGCCTTGACGCAGAACATTATCAGCTTCGTTTAAAGCTTCTAACATTGGTGTTCTTGGGTCAACGATTTGTAATAAAGTATTATTTTCAATAATGATGAAGGTGTCAACATTATCCTTTAGCTCAGCAATTCCCTCAGAGGCAAATAGACTACGCTTTGAGCCCTCAAAACCAAATGGACGTGTAACAACGGCAACGGTTAAAGCACCTAAATCTTTGGCAATTTTGGCAATTACCGGTGCAGCACCAGTTCCTGTTCCACCACCCATACCAGCAGTGACAAAGACCATATCCGCACCATCTAGTGCTTTTCTAATATCTTCTTCGCTTTCCTCGGCTGCTTTACGACCAACATCCGGCTGTGCGCCTGCGCCTAAGCCACGTGTTAATTTTGGTCCAAGTTGGATTAAGATTTCAGCCTTTGAAGATTTTAATGCTTGTACATCTGTGTTTGCAGTGATAAATTCAACACCACTCACACCTTCTTCAATCATTCGGTTGACAGCATTACCGCCGCCACCACCGACACCGATAACCTTAATTACTGCCCCTTGGTCAATATTTGTATCAAAAGAGATTTCCATGGTTTCCTCCAAGTTTAGTCAAAAATATTATTAAAAAATCCTTTGGCGCGCTCGACAATATTTGCGCCCTTATCCTTAATTGCTTCACGTGTCGTATCTCTTTCAATGGTTTCGCTGTGATAATCCTCATAGTCATCCTCTTGATAGACTGGCTCAGTGTAAGCTGATACTGGAGCTTGCGAAGTTTGCGCTACCTTTAATGCATAATTCCCCGAAACTGCAGCATAAGCAATCGAGTCAATTTCACTTTGCAATGCGACATGTTCAACAATACTAATTACGTTAGTAAAGACAGGATTTCTAAGTCCCATTTGATTAGGAACAAAAAGCTTGACATTGATACCAAAGCGCTCTGTTGCCAAATCAACCACACCCGGTAGAGTTGCAGCGCCACCAGTTAAGATAATTCCCCCTGGTAAATTCAATGCTTCAATTTTTTCAAGCTCATTTTGTACCCTATCAAAAATCTGGGTCAAACGAGCTTCAATAATTTCAGATAAATATTTTTCATTGACACGCACCGGTGCATTTTGCCCAATCACATCAACCGGAAATTCTTCCGTTTCACTCGCATGAGCTGGGTATGCTTCACCGTAGTTAATCTTAAGTCCCTCTGCATTTTTAACAGAAGTATTTAAAACAACAGAAATATCCTTCGTGACAAATTCGCCACCTTCTTTTATGACACTTGTATATTTAATCTTATGATCAAACATAATCGCTACCGTTGTCTGACCCCCACCCATATCAAGCAGAATTGTGCCAAAATCTTTCTCACCATCCGTCAAGATAGAATTGGCTAGGGCAAGTGGAGTAATCACAAGCTGGTCAATATTCAAGCCCGCTTTTTTAACGGTTGATTTGATGTTATGAATAACTGTCTTCGGTCCGGTAAACATCAGCCCGCGCATCTCTAATCTGACACCAATCATGCCACGTGGATCGCTAATATTAGCAAAGCCGTCAACGATAAATTCCTCTGGAATGACCGTAACGATTTCTCTTTCCGGCGGTACTGAGCGAACAAGTGCGGACTTGACAACGTCATTGACATTGTCATCAGTAATCTCCTGATTGTCCATACCAACTGCCATCAAGCCTTGACATTCTTCAACACTCAATAAATTCGCTGGCAAACCGACATTGACATTAGTAACTTGGACGCCTGCTTTTTCCTCTGCTTGTCTAACTGCTTTTTTAATTGATTCAACTGTTTTTTCAATATCTACAATGACGCCATTTTTAATTCCTTCAGATTTTGTATTACCAACACCGATAATATTCATCTGAGCATCTATATATTCAGCGACTAGAACTTTAACTGAGCTTGTTCCAATATCAAGCCCTGTAAAAAAACCATCTTTCACCATAACGAATGGTTCCTCCTGTATCTACTATTTTGTTTTTTAGGTCTAATTAGTCATTAATTTTAACATTTCTAAGTGTACCACAAAAAACAACTTCTATAAATTGTTTTGTGGTAAATTTCTGTTTTTTTCTTCCAATTTACGTAATTTTAGATATTTTTCACTTTTTTGACTTTATACCTCGTCTTCAAAACAATCTAACCGATATTTTTTAGACAACTTTAGACTAGCTTGGAAATGGATAGCTATAAATTCCTGCCTCCATGTCAACAATTCCCTTTTCTGTCATTTGCTTGGCAACATTTGGATAGTATTTTAATTTATCTTTAAAATCATCCAATGTAATCTTGACCTGATTCCCATCATCCATTGATAAAGTCACAAAATCCTGATTAGCTTTAGTTGGCGTTAGCTCAATGAGTTTAATCTTTTTTTGTAATTCCGGCGTCAATTCGTTGTAATTTTTCACCAGTTTTTTAATTTGTTTCATTGATTTAAATGATTTGATGACCGGATAACCAGCATCTTGCTTTTCAACCGGATCATCTAGTATCGTGCCATCAGCTAAAACAATTTTTAATCCCTTATCGTCCTGAATATAGGCTAGTTCAGCCTTTTCCTTGACATCAATGGTAAATGTGTTTGGAAATTGGTAAGTCGTTGTCGCTGAAGCAATCCGCTTGAAGTTATTTTTCAACAATCCGTCAATTTTCGGCAGCTTTTTACGCTCAATCAACAGACTTTCGCCATATTTTAATTTTGTCGTCTTAACAATTTCCTGTGTTGTTTCATGCGAATTACCGACCACTTTAATGACAGCTAATTTACTAAATGGCGATAAAAAATAAATCGTTACCGGAAAAGCAATCATGAAAAAAATAATCAGCGGCAAGAGCTTTTTCAAAAGCTGTATTCTTTTCTCTTTTTTCAATTTCGGCAAGCTTTCAAGCATTGAATGATGCAGATCATCATTAGGCTCTTTCACCTCATCGTCGTCTTCACTAGCGAAAACACGATTTAATGCGACTACTTTTTCCTCAGCTGCCTGATTTTCGGCTTTTTCCTTCTCCTTTTGCAATGCCTGATATTTCTTGTTTTCCTTTTGCCAAGGAGTTAAATTCTCATCTGACAATTTTAACTTGCCTCCATTCTTATTTCGCTTCGTACCAATTTCTACCAAAATTACTATCTGCGACTAAGGGAACCGAAAGCTTGGTCGCGTTTTCCATAGTTTCCTTGACAACCTTGTCTAATATCTCAAGCTCGTCTTGCGGCACTTCAAAGATAACCTCATCATGAACCTGCAAAAGCATTTGTGCTTTTAGACCGAGAGAGTCAATCTGCTCGTCTAAACGTATCATTGCAACCTTTAGAATATCCGCAGCGCTGCCTTGGATTGGCGTATTAATTGCTGTTCTCTCGGCAAAGCTTCTTCGATTGAAATTTTTAGAATTAATTTCAGTAATTTCTCTGCGCCGATGGAATAACGTTTCAACATAACCATTATCACGCGCATATCGAACGATAGCTTCCATGTAATTTTTAATCCCCGGATATTTTTCAAAGTAAGTTTTAATATAGCTGGCTGCTTCACTGCGAGAAATATTAAGATTCTCTGCTAAGCCATAGTCTGAAATGCCGTAGACAACTCCAAAATTGACCGCTTTTGCCTTACGTCTAGCATTGCTATCAACATCCTCTTTTTTCTCAATTCCAAAGACCCGCATGGCTGTCGCTGAATGAATATCCTGTTTTTCTTCAAAGGCTTGGCGCAAGTGTTCATCTCCTGAAATATCTGCCAAAACACGCAGCTCAATCTGCGAGTAATCCGACGAATAAATCAAGCCATCTTCAAATGACGGCAAAAATGCTTCGCGAACACGCCGACCTTCCTTAATCCGAATCGGGATATTTTGCAGATTTGGATCAACCGAACTCAAGCGCCCAGTCGTTGTTAAGGTTTGAATATAACGTGTATGTACCTTGCCATCTTCTCCAACCACCTTCAACAAGCCCTCAAGATAAGTAGATAAAATTTTAGCAATCTGACGATACTTCAAGATATAGGCAACAATTGGCGCTCTTGGCGCTAGCTTTTCCAGAACATCAACCGCCGTTGAATAACCCGTCTTAGTCTTCTTAATAGGAGGTAGATTAAGTCGTTCAAACAAAATCACTGCTAATTGCTTCGGAGACTTAATATTAAATACCTCACCTGCTAAGTCATAAATCTCCAGCTCAATCGCTTTTAAAATCTCAGAATACTCGGCTTTCATCTGCTCTAGCTTATCTGTATCCACC
>JAISYB010000038.1 GCA_031270215.1 Streptococcaceae bacterium
AATACTCGAATTGCAATTTCACCACGGTTCGCAACTAAAACTTTTTTCATTGACTGCTCCTTATCAAACACTATTTTCATTTATAATTAACTACCTTTACTATTCTAGCAAAAGAAAACCTCAACTGTCTAAATTTTCCAAAGATTAACTTCAAAAATATCCGAGCTGTTCGTAAATTAGGTTGATTTGACTTTTCAAAACGCTTACTCTACTTCCTGTTAGTCGAAGCTGATTGTTCTTCATACCAGAGATTTCAGTTTATTTCTAATGCGATAGAATTTTTCGGCACTCATCTGACTATGATAAATCGTCTGCTAATAAATCCCTTCATCTCGGCATTAATATAGGAGTGTTTCGCTGCCAACATATCAATCCCGATTTTAAAAATTTCTTCGTTTGAAATAGTTATCTCCTGACCGCACTGTTTTATAAAAAAACAATCCCCCAGCCAGCTCACACTCATTCGTCTGATTTGGATAGGGGTATTTTTAAATAAAATAGCTTGCGTTGTAGCAATTTTAACAATTGAATGTAATCAAACGAATACGGATAGACTAAGTTAATCAGTATCCGAGTCGTTCTTTTTTCTCACTGGCAGAAATATTTAAAACGAAAGCAACAGCAATTCCTAAAACGAGAAGATTGTTCCCACCTTGAGATAGAAATGGGAAAGTGACGCCAGTACTTGGAATAATTCCGGAGATACCACCTAGATTGACAAAGACTTGGATAAGGAACATCCCCCCAATTCCCAGCGCCATCATGGAATTAAATGAATCTTGGCTTCTAATACCGACCTGAATAATTCGTAAAATCATAAAAATTAAAATCGTTAAGATAAGCGTTGCACCGACTAATCCCAGCTCTTCAATAACAATCGAAAAGATAAAATCTGTATGCGCCTCTGGCAAATAACCTCTTTTTTCAATACTATTCCCCAAGCCACGCCCGAACCAGCCGCCATTATTAATTGCAAAATATGAGTTTGCAAGTTGCAGGCTACCGCCCTTCATATCTTTAAAGGGGTGAAGAAATGCATCAAAACGAGTATAGATGTACTTTGGTATGAATTTACCATGTGTCCAATCAACTACCTTGATAAAAATAACACTCAAAATAACGGCAACACTTGTGATAATTGTTCCCCAACGGTAATTAATGCCACTGACAAAAATTAAAACTAAAGTAATCAAAACAAGGATTGCTGCATTACCCATATCGGGTTGAATTGCGACTAAAAAAATCATTCCAAGCGTAATGACCCGCCAATCGGTTAGCTTCAGCTTACCCTTTTTCAATGCGTAAATACCGTCATAATGAATCTCATCTTGGCGTCTAGAGAAGATAAATGCCAAGAACCAAATCAAGATAATCTTTAGATACTCAGCCGGCTGCATACTAAATCCACCGATATAAAGCCAACCTACCGCACCATTAGTTGCCTGAGAAAATAGCCGTGTAACGATTAATAAGACACCCTCAGTGACAATGACTGCCAGCATGACAAATTCACTCTTTAAAAAGGTCAGCTTCATCTGATAGACAAGAGCGATTAAAACCAAACTAATCAGCCAGAAAATAGACTGCTTAATCACATACGACATCGAGCCGACTGCCCCGACACCGACCAAACTCGTACCCGTCGCTGAATAGACAATCACTAGACCAACTAGCGACAAGACAAAATAAGGCACTAAGATAGAATAATCTAACAAATGGATTTTTTTTATTTTGGTATCAGGCATTATTCCTCATACCCCTTGTAAATCTCGTTATACATTTGATTTAATTGTTTTTCTAAATCAGCAAGCAACTGCTCCCCCTCAGTACGACTAACTAATTTTAGACGTACGGCAAAGTCGACTTCTTTTGAAAATCCGTACATTTGTGTGTCTAATACTTCCTCAAATGCTTTACATTGAGCGATACAGTTTACATTATTTTTATTTTCAATGATTTGTTTGATTTTTTGTGCGTCTTGATACAGAATTTCTCTAGCTGAAACGCAATTTAAGATTGTCATAATCTACTCCTTATGCCTAATATAGACTTTACTTCCTGAATTATAACACATTTTTTCACACCAAAGTTTGAAAAAATTTTTAAGCTTCCGTATGTTCGGTGACTCTTCGCTCTTTTGGACAGTACTTTTTCGTCACAATTTTTCCACTATGTGTCGCTTTATTCTTACTTGAAATATAATTAACCTGTCCACAGCTTTGACATTTTAAATTGATTTTTACACGCATGGGAATACGACATCCTTCTATTGTTAATTCTTGAAAAAATCGATGATAAGCGTCCTGATGAAAAACAGTTGTCTGAAATAATATTATAGCAAAATATCTTCACCAAACAAGTCGCTAAAATTGCTCCCCGAGCTGATTTAATTTTTCCAATACCTCTGCTGTTGTCTGCCTTAAGTCCTGCGAATTATCAATCACAACATCGGCAAGCTTGCGTTTATCTTCGATTGGCATCTGCGCATTAATCCGCGCCAGACTCTCTGATTTTGAATAATTGTTTCGTGCCATCAGCCGAGTTAGCTGTAGCGACTTCGGTGCATAAACCAGCCAAATTTCGTCAACTAATTGCTGATATTCCTGCTCAAATAACAGAGGAATGTCGACAAAAACAACCTTTTCTGCGGATAATTCGGCAAGCAATTGAGTAAGCTTAGCGCGAATAAGTGGGTCAAGCAATTGATTCAGCCGCTTGCGTGCTCTATCATCATTAAAAATCAAAGCAGCAAGACGGCTGCGATTAAGCTCGCCATCTGTATTTAGTATTGTGCTGCCCCACTCATTGACAATAGCTGTGTAGGCAGCTTCTCCCTTCATCTCCAGCTTGCGTACCACTTCATCTGCATCAATCACCGGAAAACGCTCAGCAATCTGGCTGGCAACAGTTGATTTTCCTGTCGCAATACCACCAGTTAATCCGATTAAATATGCCATCTCACACCTCGCCGTCCAGCTTGAACACTTGAAAGATTCTATTGTCCTGCTTATCCTCAATTTGACAAGTAGGACAAAAATGCGTGCCACGCCCAGCCAGCTTAATTTTCTCAATCTTCGTGCCACATCTATGACAAGGCAAACCGCTTTTACCATAAACCATCAGCTGCTGCTGAAAAGCACCTGCTTCTCCAAGGGCATTTTTATACGTTCGAATGGTAGAGCCACCGAGCTTAACTGCAAGTGTTAGTACATCAATAATTGCTTGATGAATCGCATAAATTTCAGCTGCTGTTAGTGTTTTAGCAAACCGCTTTGGATGAACCTTTGCTTGCCACAGGCTTTCATCAACATAGATATTCCCTAATCCGACAACAATCTGCTGATTGAGCAGAACTGGTTTAATCATTCCGCTAGCTTTTAGCAATCCCTGTTGTAATAAAGTAGCGCTAAACGCCGCGCTAAGCGGCTCAACACCGAGCTTTTTTAGATTCTCTTGATATAGGGCGCTACCCTTTTTAACAAGCTGCAAACGTCCAAATTTACGAACATCATGATAAACTAATGTACTGCCATCCGTAAAGGTAAAGTAAATATGACAATGTTTACTCTCAATCACCACATCTGGATAATATTCATACTTGCCTTCCATTCGCAAATGACTAATCAAATCATAATGCGTCAGCGTAAAAATTAAAAATTTTCCACGTCGCTTAATTTCCTCAATCTGCTCGCCAACTAAACAGCTCTCAAAATCTGATACGTCCCCCACGATGAGATTATCCCATTTGACTGTGACCTTGCGAATTTGTTTGCCTTGAATTAATTGCATTAAGCCATTCTTGACAGCTTCAACTTCGGGTAATTCGGGCATTGTTTAATCCTTTCAAACTAATTCTTCAACAATATTAAATAATTTTTCTGACGCCACAGGTTCTCCGGCATTCAATGAGGCTTGACTCATGCGCTGATACAATGTTTCATCAGAAAATATCGCCTGAATCTTTTCGGCCAAGCGCTCACCGGTCAAATCTGAATCCTTAATCATCTCAACGGCGCCAATATCTACCAAACTCTGCGCATTTTTAGTCTGATGATCTGCGGTAACATATGGACTTGGAATTAAAATTGCCGGCAGACCAAGACTAGTAAATTCTGCAATCGTTGTCGCACCTGCACGTCCAACTAAAAGCGAGCTGCTGGCTAAAACCTCTAGCATATTATCAATATAGGGTACAATCTTGACGTTTTTTAACTGATTGGCTTGGTTGAAAGCTGCCTGAAACTCTTGATAATACCGCTCACCTGATGCATAAAGCACCTGATAATTAGCTTTGTCAAATAGCGGAATTGCTTCTACAACCGCCTGATTAATCTTTAATGCACCTCTTGAGCCGCCAAAAATCACAACTGTTGGCTGATTATCTGACAATCCATACGCTAAGAGCGCTTCTGTTTTCTTAATATCCTGAACCTCCTGCGCACGTGGATTTCCCGTTAAGACCGCTTTATCTGCTGGGAATGCTTGAAGCGCCACATCAAAGCTAACTGCTATCTTATCGACATAACGACTTAAAAATTGATTCGTTACACCGACAACACTATTTTGTTCATGGATTATTGTTGGAATATTTAGCTTTGCAGCAGCAAAAACAACCGGTGCTGAAACATAGCCGCCTGTGCCAATCACGACATCTGGCTGAAACGAGCGCATTATTTTTTTCGCTGTACGGATACTTTTCAAAAATAAATAAATTGTTCTAAAATTATCTAAGCTCAAGGAACGCTTAAAGCCTTGAACCTTGACTGTCTTAAATGCAACATCACTTTTCGGGACAATCTTACTCTCCAAGCCTTGCCCAGTGCCAACATAAAGAAATTCTGTTTCAGGCAATACTTTTTTTACGTATTTAATAAATGCCAAAGCCGGATAAATATGTCCACCAGTTCCGCCGCCAGTCACTAGGATTTTCATCATTTTTCCCCCTTAAATGCTTGAAATAAACTGATAAATTCATCTCCCCGCACTTCAAATGTCGGATATTGATCCCAGCTCGCATTGGCAGGAGAAAGTAAAATAATCTCGCCTGTCTGAGCTTCCTGATAAGCTGCATTTGTCGCCTCAGTCAATGTTTCAAAGGGCTGAATATTGTCAATTCCTGCCGCTTTTCCTGCACTGACAAGCTTATCCTTAGTTTCACCAAAGACAAACAAGCCCTTTAAACCTTTAAGTGATAAAATGAGTGCGTCAAAGGAATTGCCACGATCTAAACCACCGGCGAGTAAAAATAACTTTGAATTATCAAATCCCGAGAGTGCCATTTGAGTTGCTAGGATATTCGTTGCTTTGGAATCATTGTAAAATTTAACACCGTTAATCTCACCCAAATATTGCGTCCGATGCTTCACGCCACTAAATTGCGCTAAGACTTGGCGAATAACCTGCGTTTTGATGCCAATAAGCTTGGCGGTTGCAATCGCCGCTAAGGCATTTTCGATATTATGAAGTCCAGGCACACCGATTTCATCCGCAGAGATAATTAGCTCCTCTTTAAAATACAAATTACCTGCTAAAAGGTATGCACCGTCCACCTTTTGTTGTGTTGAAAACGGTACGATTGTGGCTTTAGACGTCTTGGCAAGCTGCACAAGCTCCTCTTGATTAAAATTAAGTACTAAATAATCTTTCGCTGTTTGATTTTCTTGAATACGCCATTTTGCCTTGATATAAGCCTCACGTGTGCCATGATAATCCAAATGAGCTGAGGAGAGATTCGTAATGACTGCAATCTGTGGCGCTAGGGTTTGAATCCCCATTAGCTGAAAGCTAGATAGCTCTGTAACCATTATGCCATCTTTAGCAACCTTCTCAGCAACCATACTCGCAGGAAAACCGATATTTCCAGCTAAAAAGCTCGACTTCCCGCCAGAGATTAAAATATCGTCAATCATTGTCGTAGTCGTGGTTTTACCGTTTGTTCCAGTAATGGCAATCATCATACCTTCGTTGACTTGATATGCCAGCTCAACTTCGGTAATCACGGGAATACTTTTCCCTAATGCTTTTTCAATTAATGGATTACTGTAAGGAATTCCTGGGTTTTTAACAACCAGCTCAAACGCTTCATCGAGTAATTCTAATGGGTGACCTCCGGTAATCACCCGAACACCTAGAGCAATTAAATCCTGCGCTTGTGGGTTTTCTGCTAAAGGCTTGCCATCATTGACCGTCACCATTGCACCTAACTCATTAAGCAGCTTAGTAGCACTAAATCCACTTCTTGCCAAGCCCAATACTAAAACTTTTTTATTTTCATAATTTTTAATCCGCTTCATGCTTTCGTCCTTTACTTTTAAATTTATTTATCTCTAAAAATCAAAACACGCAAACATCGACTCAACAAAACAGTCAAGTATTTACGCGTTTTTAGACAACTAATTAGCTGACCTCAACTAAACGATATGAAGTATCAGCCTCTTTAACCAAGAAAATAGTTAAATATTGTGAATTGGAACGATTTCTGTAAATTAGCTGACCTGTATTTAACAATTCTTCTTCGATTAAATTTATGCCACCATAGCTTGATTTTTTAGTAATAAAACCAAGCAATACTAATGCATCATCTAATTCTCTCAAGCCAAAAGAACGATTTGAAAATTGCTTAAAAACTTGTTTTGCTTCAAGACTTTTAACAGTCTTTTCTTCTTTTTCTTGCCCATCGATTTCAGAATTGAGTTTTTTTACAGTTTCTAATTGTCCATTTAGCTTACCGACCAGTTCTTCATATTGCTTTTGGCTAATCATCACACCAGCAATCTTTTCACGATTAAATACATAAACGCCCGTTCCTTTTGCCTCAGCAAGTCGAAATATTTCAGAAGGGGATTTTTTTACATCCGTGATTGATACAGTTGGTACTTCAAGTTTTTTAAAAGACATCTACATCACTCCCACGTTTATTTTAACACATCCGCTTATTTTGGAGAATTAAAAGTAATATTTGATTGATGTATGAGCGACCTAGCGGACAGTCTATTTGATCTATAAAAACCTGTTTATAAAATTTATAATGCCTTAAATTTCCGCCATCCTTAGCTAAAATCAAATCCACTCTAATTCCAAGCGGCGCAAAAAAGAATTCAAGATCAAAAATTCCGCCATAGATTGCTTTAAAATTATCAATATCTTTTTTAGTAACGTCCTCAGTAAAGCCAATCCAAATCGTTGCTTTTTTAATTTCTCCCCGTAACAGCTCGGCATAATGCTTCTTCACCTCGGCAAATGGCAAGCTTAATTTCAGCCCATTTTTAGCAAATTGCGCTAATTTATCCAGTAACTCATCTGAAACGTTAAATATAATATCTTTCTCCAAACGATAATTGTATAATAGCAAATCCACGTGTAAATTAAAGACTTTATCGGATAAATTTGGAATTTCTTTAACACATTGAAAAGTTACATTTTCAAGCTGTGAGGTCTGTCTATGATTCCGATAGATATTATAATAATCTCTAAATCCTTTGTCTTTGAGTAAAATCAAATACATATACTGCAATTCACTTACTGACAGCTCTACATAGCTAACTAATGTTTCAAAATCTTTAGAAAATTGAATAAAGCTATAATTATCTTCAAAATAGCTGGCAGCCTGCTCCAGTGAAGTTATCCTTCGCAATTGGTCTTTGCGTTGGAAAAAAATACTCAATTGGGTCAAAATTAGTTTCTCTTGGACTAAACAATCAATCTTATTCTTCAAAAAACTAGTCACCGTTTCAACAATTGCATGATTTTTAAATACTAAAAAATGACTTTCGCAAAAATCTAAAATAAGTTTCTGAATATTTTCTTCGCGCCCTCGTAAACTTCCGAGTTTCCATTTTAGTCCATATTGATTTAAAACACATTCCAATTTGTATAAAAAATCACGATTGATTTGATGGACTTCAGTATCCGAAAAAATCAATTTTTGAATATGTTGAAAACACTTCGTTTCGTGTATCAACATCTGCTTAAGATTCCCTAGTGCAACTTGGTGATGAACAATCATGAACGCTTTTAAATTTCTTATCTCAAATACCAATCCCTGTTCCAAATTATAAATTTCAGTTTTTCTTTTCAGAGCTAGCATGTAGCCACGCACTGTTTTTTCACTACATCCCATATTTTCTGCCAATTTTTTTATTGATTTCGCCATTTGCATCTCAAAGCTGTCAGTCACTTGCAACAACTTCAAATTTTGCTTACTGCATGCAAAAGCTTTCATACTCAATCCTCCTTATATCTTTATTCATTAAATTTAGAATATCTTAACATAAAAAAGGGCTGTCATGGAGGGCATATGAATTATTTTTTTCCATTTTTTAAATTTAATTAATTTCAAGCATCAAAAAACGTCTTAGCCATTGAAACTATTTACTATACGTTTATG
>JAISYB010000058.1 GCA_031270215.1 Streptococcaceae bacterium
AAGATTGAAGCAGCAGTTAAAACGATTATTGAACAAACAGGGGACAATCCTAATCGTGAGGGTTTACTTGAAACACCTGAAAGAGTCGCTAAGATGTACGAAGAAGTTCTTTCTTCTCAAGGACAAACTGAGTTTAAAGATTATAAAATCTTCAACACAGAGCAGTTCAATCATTCACAAATGATTTTGGTCAACGATATTCCGTTTTACTCGATGTGTGAGCACCATATGCTGCCCTTTTTTGGCACAGCACACATTGCTTATATTCCAAACGATGGAAAAATAATTGGCTTAAGTAAAATTCCTCGATTAGTTGATTTTGTATCTAAAAAATTGAGCGTTCAAGAGAATATTACAAGAGATATAGCATTAATCTTAGAGGAAATTTTGTCGCCAAAAGGGGTTGCTGTTGTAGTAGATGCTAGGCATATGTGTGTGGAGATGAGAGGAATCAGAAAAGGAAATTGTGTGACTAGAACTTCCTTTTATATCGGAAACTTCGATAGTGATGCTCAAATGAGATATGAATTTCTTCAAACTTTAAACAATAAATAGAAAAGGGGAGATTAGATGAAAATCAGTGAAGTTGGACAGGGAGATTTTAAAAATGTGATTGTCAGTTTTTCTCAAACGACTGATGTTGAAGAATCAAAGCTAAAGCGTGTTGCAAAAGGCGTCAATTGTAGGCTGGACAAATATCTTGGCAGCTGCTTTATTTCTTTTAGCTTGCCTGAGCTAAGACAATTTATCAATGAATGTCAGAAGCTGTATTATTTTCAGGATGAAATTGGCACGCTGACTCAAATCCAAAAGGGTAAGGAGCTTCACTTTAAGGGGAAAAATTTTGATTTTGATTTAACGCTTGAACCAATTATCTATTCGATTGTCAATTGTACACCAGATTCTTATTACGATGGCAACAAGTACAATCAAGTGCCGGCTGCACTAAAAAAAATAGAAAGTGATTTAATCCACGGTGCAGCAGTTATTGAGCTGGGCGGTAAGTCAACACGTCCGGATTTCAAGGAAATCTCGCCTGAGACGGAATGGCAAAGACTGGCACCAACGATTAAGGCAGTAAGAAAAGAGTATCCCAACGTTGTCTTAGCAATTGATACGGATTGCGCTTATGTGATGAAGCGTGCGCTTGATGAATATGGTGTAGATATTATCAATGACGTCTACGGATTTGATAATCAAGAAAAGCTAGCTGTGATTAGCGAATATCAGCCAAGCCTTATTGTGATGAATAACGGTAGAAATAATCGCAAAAATGAAGTTTTCAAGCTCAAGTGTGCGTTTCAGGAGAGATTAGCCGAAATTATCTCAAGTGGAATCGATAAGGAACAAATAGTCATTGATGCTGGTGTTGGCTTTTCATTAAACGGTAGTCCTAGGGAGGATATGGTTCGGATTAAGCTGACACGACAGCTAAGGGAACTCGATTTTCCGCTTATGATTGCTATCTCAAGGAAGAGCTTTATGGGCAAGCTTTTTGATATCGATATCAAAGACCGTCTAGCCGGAACGATACTTTTTGAAAGTTTAATGATTCAAAATGGCGGCAACGTGCTAAGAGTGCATGATGTTAAGGAAACTAAGCAAATGCTTGAAATGCTGAAATACTATGAAAGCATCACCCTGGAGGATTTTAATGGAAACTTCTAAAGGGGATGTCATCAGGCAATTAGATTTCCTAGAAAATCACTTTACCTTAGTGGACGACATACAAAAGTTAAACAAAATAAGAAAGCTCATCGTTTTGACAAATGAAAATTTATTGAAATTTGAAAATGAACAGCTTCATTTATCAGCGAGTGCCGTTGTATTTGTTAAGGATAAAATTTTGTTTATTGAGCACCCATATTTAAAAACAAAGCTTTTGCCAGCAGGTCATGTAGAGGAAGGCGAGAATATCTTGGCGGCTGCGATTAGGGAATTTACAGAGGAAACAGGCTATTTTGCAGTCGCCAATGATGACAATCCATTGCTTGATGTCAATCTAATCAAAATCCCTACGAATCTAACCAAAGGTGAATTTGAACATTATCATATTGATTTTAGATACCAGCTCACCCTAGCCTCGCAGTTTCCTAAAAAAGCAGAATTGCCCACTTTCTTATTAAGCAAAAAAGAGGCTGCGCCAGAATTTAAAAAATACTTTGATATGCTGCCATTTTAAAGTCAATCAATAGTGGTTTATAGGCTTTTCGCTTAAAAAAATAAAAAGGATTGGGACAGTTCGATATTTTCTTTAAAAAGCACGACCTCCAAATAGGAAGTCGCGGTTGTTTTGAATAATCTAAAGGCTGTGATGGTAGACAACCGAAAAATCGTATTTAAACAATAAAACCACCCAGTTAATCCTGAGTGGCTTGTTGTTCTTGAATGGCGAGATTGGTTAGTTTGACGGCTGTTCCTAATATAATATTGTTTAATTTCTTTTTACCAGTTTTTAAGTCTGAAACAGTAGATTGGGGGACACTGGTATTCTTTGCAATAAAGTACTGAGTTCGGTTTTCTAAAAGCCATTCAATTTTCTGGGTATCGGCAATCATGAAATAAACCTCCTTAAGCTTATATAGACTAACCACAGCACTGCTAATACAACTAGTAAACGTCTATCTTTTTGGTTTTTGAATGTATCAACTACACCAATAATAGTAAATGCTATGATGAGGATTAATAGCAACGAATCGAATGTAATCATTGTATGTCACAACCTTTCATGATAAAATGTAAAGCAGGAAGGGCTTGCGCCCTTGCTCTACTTTAGAAGTTTTTCGATTAAATCAATCAGCTCTTTTATAATCAGTCCTGCAAGTCCGATTAAAGCGATGATTATTTTTTCAGAAACTTCTTTTTTCTTTCTGTGACGTGCTTTACTTCGTTGTTTTTTCATTTTCCTCACCTCCTATAACTATATTGCATCGTATAAGTGATGCAAAGTCGATTGTTTTTAGGGATTTTTAGGGATTAATTTAATATTTTTTAGCATGCTTTTTCGGATGTGCTTTTTTGTTTGGAAGTGAGGTGATGTGATAATGATTGATGTAAGCACTAAGAAATCCCGAGCGATATTTTATTCCTCGACAGAATGGAAACAGCTAAGGCAAAGAGTTCTTGAACGTGATCATTATGAATAGATTGTCAATGGTGTAGAGCTGAGGATAGATTGACTATTCAATATTTAATCCTCTTAGTCAAGTGATAGTGATAGATGTTGATTATTGTATTCGGTTTAAAAACGGTTGAATCTTGCTTAGCAGACCATGAAACAGATGATACGTAGCAGAATTTTTATGAAAATAAGCGAATGCAAACAGTCCTACTTTTGTGTTAAAATTATCTCTGAGGTGTGCTTATGACAGATAAAGAAAGAATTAAGGCGTTAGTTGGTGAATTAAACCAGTACGCACGTGAATATTATGTTTTGGATCAACCGACAGTGAGTGATGCGACTTATGACCGTTTGTATCAAGAATTAGAACAGCTAGAAGTTAAATATCCGGATTGGGTGCTAGAGAAGTCACCGACTCAGCGAGTGGGGGGAGTTGTTTTAGAACGTTTCGAGAAAGTAGTACACGATATTGCTTTATATTCCTTATCTGATGCTTTTTCAAAAGAGGAATTATTTGCATTTGATATGCGAATCAAAAAGCTTGTTAATCAGCCATTTAGCTATATTTGTGAGCTAAAGATTGATGGCTTATCGGTATCATTAAAATATCAAAATGGTGTCTTTATCCAAGGAGCAACACGAGGTGACGGCGTTATCGGAGAAAATATTACGGAAAACTTAAGGACGATACAGGATATTCCATTATCACTTGACACTCAGGGGACTCTTGAGGTGCGTGGGGAGGCTTATATGCCAAAGCGTTCATTTGATAAACTTAATCAAGCGCGTGAACTAGAGGGATTAGCGACATTTGCCAATCCAAGAAATGCAGCTGCTGGCTCACTTAGGCAATTAGATACAAAGGTGACCGCCAAGCGAAACCTTGCGACTTTCATCTATCAGGTGGCGGGTGAAAATATCGCTCTCACTCAGTCTGAAACCTTAAACCAGCTTAAAAATCTCGGTTTTTCAATCAATCCAAGCTATCAGGTCTGTCAGACGATTGATGAGGTTTGGACATTTGTTACTGAAATGGCAGAGCAGCGACATAAGCTGCCGTATGAGATTGACGGCGTAGTAATCAAGGTTAATCAATTTGTCTCCCAAGAAGCAATGGGCTTTACTGTTAAAGCACCTCGCTGGGCGGTTGCCTATAAGTTTCCAGCTGAGGAAGTGGAAACACGGATTATCTCAATTGACTGGCAGGTTGGTAGAACAGGCGTTGTGACTCCGACAGCGAATTTAACGCCGGTATCCATCGCAGGAACGACCGTTTCCCGCGCAACATTGCATAATGTTGATAATATTAAAGCAAAGGATATTCGCTTAAATGATACGGTTATTTTATACAAGGCAGGAGATATTATTCCTGCGATTAGTCAGGTTGTATTTGATAAGCGTCCGCTAGATAGTCTACCTCTTGAGATACCAATTGATTGTCCGATTTGTCATTTGCCATTAGTGCATTTTGATGATGAGGTTGCCTTGCGTTGCATTAATCCGATGTGTCAAGCACAAATCAAGGAACAGCTTGCGCATTTTGTTTCAAGAGCAGCGATGAACATTGACGGTTTAGGACCAAGAGTTATCAATCAATTGTTTGACCTAGAGCTGATTGGGGACGTTGCAGATTTATATCGTTTGACCTTTGATCAATTAATTCAGTTGGATAAAATTCAGGAAAAATCGGCAACTAATCTGCTTGAAGCAATCGAAAAATCGAAAAGTAATTCCGTTGAAAAGCTAATCTTTGGCTTAGGTGTTCGACATATCGGTGCAAAAGTTGCCAAGCGATTAGCAGAGCATTTTGGTAATTTGGAGCAAATCATGCAAGCTTCATTTGAAGAAATTAGTGAGCTGGATGGTTTAGGAGTTAAGATTGCCGAAAGTGTGACGACTTATTTTGCTAATATAAAGGTGCGTGAATTAATACACGAACTTCAAGATTCGGGCTTAAACTTTGATTATTTAGGCGTAAGAATGACAGAAAATAGTGAGTTTTCCGGCAAAACAATTGTCTTAACCGGAAAGCTTGGGCGTTATCAAAGAAGTGAGTTAAAGGAAATTTTAGAAGCACTCGGCGCAAAGGTAACTGGGTCAGTTTCCAAGAAAACGGATTTAGTAATTGCAGGAAATGATGCAGGTAGTAAGCTCAGTAAAGCCGAAAGCTTAGGAATTGAAGTCTTAGGCGAAGAAGACATTTTAAAAAAACTAAAGAGTGAGGAATAAAGAGTAGCCATGAATTTTGAAACAGTAATCGGGCTTGAAGTCCATGTGGAATTAAAAACAAATTCAAAAATATTTTCACCAGCATCAGCACATTTTGGAAAAGAAGCAAATTTATCGACAAATATCATTGATTGGGGCTTTCCGGGAATGCTGCCGGTGATTAATCGTCAGGTGATTGCTGACGGAATCATTTTATCTAAAGCATTAAATATGTCAATTCATCAAAAAATGCATTTTGATCGGAAAAATTATTTTTATCCGGATAATCCTAAAGCCTATCAGATTTCACAGTTTGATGAACCAATTGGTTATGACGGAACGATTGAAATTGACCTGCCTAATGGTACAAGTAAGATTGTTCGGATTGAGCGTGCGCATTTGGAGGAGGATGCTGGAAAGAACACGCACGGTGTAAATGGTTTTTCTTATGTTGACTTAAATCGTCAAGGTGTCCCACTTGTTGAGATTGTTTCAGAGGCTGACATGAGAAGTCCGGAGGAAGCTTACGCATATCTTGAAGCGTTGAAGCAAATTGTCCTTTATACCGGCATTTCTGATGTAAAAATGGAGGAAGGCTCTATGCGTGTTGATGCGAATATTTCGCTTAGACCCTACGGGCAGGAAGTTTTTGGCGTTAAAACGGAGCTTAAAAACCTCAATTCATTTAGCTTTGTCAAAAAAGGCTTGGAGTATGAAATCACGCGTCAAGCAGAAGTATTACGCAGTGGCGGGATTATTCAGCAGGAAACCAGACGTTACGATGAAGCAACTGGGGAAACAGTTTTGATGCGTGTTAAGGAAGGTTCATCAGATTATCGTTATTTCCCAGAGCCTGATTTACCGATATTTGAGATTTCAGATCAATGGATTGAGAAGCTTGCACAGACTTTGCCACGTCTTCCAAAAGAACGGCGTAAGATATATATTGAAAAACTAGCTCTTTCAGCATATGATGCACATGTCTTGACTTTAAGTAAGGAAATGTCTGATTTATTTGAAGCAACATTAGCGCTAAAAACAGATGCTAAGCAGGCGGCAAACTGGCTAATGGGAGAGGTTAGTCAATATTTAAATGCCGAAAAGCTTGAACTGATTGAAACGAAGCTGACTGCTCAAAAGCTCCATGATTTAATCGCTCGAATTGAGGACGGGACGATTTCGTCGAAAATGGCAAAAAAAGTTTTTATTGAAATTATCAAAACTGACAGCGCAGTAGACCAGGTTATTGAGTCAAAAGGATTAAAACAGCTATCAACAGAGGCTGAGCTATTACCTTTTATCAAAGACGTGTTAGCCAAAAATGAAGCTTCGGTATCAGACTATCTGGCAGGACGTGATCGTGCAATTAAGGCGTTGATGGGTCAAATTATGAAAGCAACTAAGGGTTCTGCTAATCCTGAGAAGGTGACAAAACTGTTAATTGCGGCATTGGAAGAAAAACGGAAGTAGGCGTGAGATGAAAAAAGCACGAGTGATTTATAATCCGCATTCTGGTAAAGAAATCATGAAGAGATATCTACCAGATATTTTGAATGTTTTAGAAGAAGAAGGTTATGAGGCAAGCGCCTATCAGACAACACCTGAGGAGAATTCAGCACAAAATGAAGCACGTAGATGTGGTAAGGCTGGCTTTGAATTAATTATTGCCGCAGGTGGCGATGGTACGATTAATGAAGTAGTCAATGGTCTTGCACCCCTAAGACGCAGACCGCTTCTTGCGATTGTTCCGGGCGGGACAACGAATGATTATGCTAGAGCGCTTAAAATTCCACGTAATAATCCAGTTAAAGCAATTGAGCTGATTAAGAAGAAACAAACGATTAAAATGGATATCGGTAAGGCAGGCGAGAAATATTTCATCAATATTGCCGCAGGTGGTGCCTTGACGGAGCTGACTTATGATGTATCTAGCGAGCTAAAAACAGCCTTTGGTTATCTGGCATATTTGGCTAAGGGTGCTGAAATATTACCACGTATTAAGCCTGTTAAGATGAAAGTAACCTATGATTCAGGCGTTTTTGAAGGCAATGCTTCAATGTTTTTTGTTGCACTGACTAACTCGGTCGGTGGCTTTGAAAAGATTGTGCCTGATGCAACCTTAGATGATGGAAAATTTTCACTGATTATCGTCAAAACGGCAAATGTCTTTGATATTTTATATCTTGCGGCATTAGTCAGTAATGGCAAGCATGTTCACGATAAACGTGTGCTTTATGTTAAATCTAGTAAGGTCAAGGTTAAGCTATTAGAGGACGAGAAAATGATGATTAATATTGATGGCGAGTATGGTGGCGATGCACCGATGACCTTCATCAATTTGAAAAATCATCTCGAAATTTTTGCAAACATTGATGAAATCAGCGATGATGCAATTGTTGGCGATTATGAAGAAGAAATGTATGCTGAAGCTAAGACAAATCTGCTCAAGGAGATTGAAGAAATTGAAAAGGGCGCAGAGCTAAATTAATCCTTTGAGTACGATGATTAGGCTTTGAAAGCTTGAAAGGAATATTATGGAACGAGCAATTTTTGCTGGCGGTTGTTTTTGGTGCATGGTGCAACCGTTTGACAGTCTAGATGGTATTGAAAGGGTAACGAGCGGCTATACTGGCGGACATCTGGATAATCCAAGCTATGAGGAAGTTTTGACACATACCACAGGTCACACGGAGGCAGTCGAGATTATTTTTGACCCATTGATTTTTCCATATGAAAAATTAGTTGAGATTTACTGGCAGCAAACTGATCCGACGGACGCTTTAGGACAGTTTGAGGATCGTGGGGATAATTATCGCCCAGTGATTTTTTATACCAGTGAAGCTCAGCGAGTAATCGCCGAAAAAAGCAAGCAGAATCTGGTGAATTCAGGACGCTTTACTCAACCAATTGTGACAACAATAGAGCAGGCAACACCCTTTTGGCCCGCAGAGGATTATCACCAAGCTTTTTACCGGAAAGATGCGAAGCGTTATCAGCTCTCAAGTCAAAAACGTCATAAATTTTTAAAGGAGAAGTGGTCGTGAGAAGAAGTTTTTATCAATATATGATGACGCAGCGTGTTCATAAAAAGGTAACGGCGATTGATTATTTTGCTGAGGCAATGGTTGATGATCTTGCCTTTCCAAAGCATGCGACAGATTATCACCAAGTGAGTCGTTACCTAGAAGACGAGGTCAATTATTTGAACAACTTGTCGATATTTGATGAAGCATGGGAAGATTATCTTGCAAGCGAAGCTTGAAATAGCTACGTACTCTTGCAATCATATGGCTTGTTAGGTGCGTTAAAAGCTCGTCAATAACTATTTGTAGAAAAAATTGGTGTAGGCGAAAGGCGTGGAAGATTCACTAAAACACTAACTCTTTTTGATTATGAGAAGAGTTATTTTCTATTGCTGTTTTTTCTTAGAGTATTATATGTTAAAATGAAACGATGTCGGTAGTCTTATCTGTGCTAATCAGGATACCGATGATGACCTAATTGTGACTAATGAATTGATAATAAAAGTGAGTGAATAAAAACATGCGTAAAATAGTAATTAATGGTGGCAAACGTTTAAGGGGAGAAGTTACAATCAGTGGTGCAAAGAACTCGGTTGTTGCCTTGATACCGGCAATAATCTTAGCAGAGGAGCCGGTAATTTTAGATGGCGTGCCAGATATTTCCGATGTAGAAAGCTTAAAAGACATTATGGAAATGATGGGTGCAAAGATTAAGCATGAGGGCGAAACCTTGGAGATTGACCCAAGAGGGATTAAATCAATGCCGATGCCTTATGGAAAAATCAATTCGCTTCGTGCTTCGTATTATTTTATGGGCAGTCTTTTAGGGCGCTTTGGTGAGGCACGTGTTGGCTTACCCGGTGGCTGTGATTTAGGACCACGTCCGATTGATTTACATATTAAGGGATTTGAAGCTCTTGGTGCGAAGGTGGAGTATGAGGACGGCGCAATGCACCTCAAGGCAAATCACCAAGGGACTAAAGGCGCTTATATCTTTATGGATTTGGTGTCAGTCGGCGCAACGATTAATGTCATGCTCGCAGCAGTTAAGGCAAAAGGAAAAACTGTGATCGAAAATGCGGCAAGAGAGCCTGAGATTATTGATGTTGCAACTCTTTTAAACAATATGGGCGCTAAAATCCGTGGTGCTGGGACAAATGAAATCAGAATTGAAGGCGTCGAACACCTTTCAGGAACACGCCACATGGTTATCCCGGATCGGATTGAGGCGGGCACTTACATCTCACTTGCTGCGGCTATTGGAGATGGTGTTAAGATTGATAATGTCATCTACGAACATCTAGAGAGCTTTATTGCAAAATTGCAGGAGATGGGTGTCGAGATGACGATTAGAGAAGACTCAATTTATGTCTATCCGAGTCAAACCTTGAAGATGGTTGATATTAAAACCTATCATTATCCAGGCTTTGCAACGGATTTGCAGCAGCCGATTACGCCTTTATTGCTGACTTCAATCGGTTATGGAAAAATCCAAGATACGATTTACGAAAAAAGGATTAATCATGTGCCAGAATTGGCGCGAATGGGTGCGAATATTGAAGTGAAAAGTAATACAATCTATATGCAAGGACCAAATGAATTAACCGGAACAGACGTTGTTGCAACCGATTTACGTGCGGGAGCTTCCCTAGTTCTTGCAGGTTTGATTGCTAGTGGTGAAACGACGATTCATAATATCGAGTTTATTTTGCGTGGTTATAGCGACATCATCGAAAAGCTACAAGGCTTAGGCGCAGACATTCGGATTGTTGAAGGTAAGGCAAGTCAAATATAAGGAGTTTATATGGCAAATGAATTTTTAACAATGAGTGAGCTTGAAAATACAACGCTTAAGGTCATTTATGAATATGCCAAGACGTTTCAGATTACCAATTACAGCAAGATGAATAAAAAGGAACTCTCGCTTGCTGTTTTGCGTGCCCAAGCTGAAAAACAAGGTTTTTTTGTGATGAATGGTGTCTTAGATTTAATTACAACAAGAGATCGTGAAACCGGAAGAACAGAAACATTCGGCTTATTGCGCCCGATTAACTATTCGCAAAGCGAGGAAGATGTTTACGTTTCAAACTCGCAGATTACGCGTTTGGGACTTAGGGAAGGAGATTTAGTTTCAGGCAAGGTTCGTCCGCCAAAGGGGCGTGAGAAGAACTACGGTTTGATGCAGGTTGAATCAGTAAATGGTAAAAATCCAGATGAGGCAAAGGAACGCCCGCATTTTCCAGCTTTGACAGCACTATATCCAGAGCGCCAGATGAAGCTTGAAACGACAGCAGGACGCTTGTCAACTCGAATGATTGATTTATTTTCTCCGGTTGGTTTTGGACAGCGTGGATTAATTGTCGCACCACCTAAGGCGGGAAAAACTTCAATTATTAAAGAGATTGCCAGCGGTATTACGGAAAATTATCCTGAGGCGGAGCTGATTGTTCTATTAATTGATGAGCGGCCAGAGGAAGTAACTGACTTGGAGCGTTCGATTAAGGGCGAGGTCATCTCAAGCACCTTTGACCGTGAGCCGATGCACCATATTCGTGTTTCGGAGCTTGCTTTAGAACGAGCGTTGCGACTAGTCGAGGATAAGCGTGATGTGGTTATTTTACTGGATTCGATTACTCGTTTAACACGTGCGTACAATTTAATTATTCCGCCAAGCGGTCGGACACTTTCAGGTGGGATTGACCCAGCAAGCTTTTTCAAACCAAAGAAATTTTTTGGTGCTGCAAGAAATGTTGAGGAGGGTGGCTCGCTAACGATTTTAGCGACGACATTGGTTGATACAGGCTCCCGAATGGACGATGTGATTTATGAGGAGTTTAAAGGAACGGGCAATATGGAGCTGCATTTATCACGCGAATTAGCAGAGCGGCGAGTTTTTCCGGCGATTGATATTAAAAAATCTGGCACACGGCGTGAGGAGCTCTTGATGAGTAAAGCACAGCTTGAGGAAACTTGGAAATTGCGCAATACAATGCAGGGCAATTCGTTAGAGTACACCGATCAATTCAACCAAATGCTTTCTAAAACTAAGAATAATACCGATTTACTCAAAGCTTTTAAGAACTTAGAAGTAAAATAGGCAATGTTAAACAGATAAGGACAAGAACAGCATTTTTCGCCGTTTTTGTCCTTATTAGCTGTACGTATAGTGCTGAAAAATTTACTTTATTGATCAGTTTCTGATTTCAAATTTATCAATTTCTTTAATCTCAGGATTAGCTTGAATCTGCATTTGTACTACTTTGGCAAAACGGCTAGGCGATTTTTTCAGGCGTTCCAAAAAGATTGCCATCTTTTCGTTATCACCAATCGCTTCAACACTAACTGAGCCATCATCACAATTCCAAACGCCACCGCAAATGCCTGATTCATCAGCAAGGATTTTGGTACAGTAGCGAAAACCGACTCCCTGTACACGACCTGTAATATTAATTGATAATTTTTTCATTGAGCACCTCTTTTTATAAATGGGCTACGACTTTCTGCATTTTATTATAACCCAAAATTGCTAAAACTTGTCTGAAATAGTGTATAATTAGGAAAGATTGTATTGTGAAAGGGTGAAAGAATGAATCAGAACCTGATTTTTGAACTGAAAAACAATTTTAATATTATATTTGATGATATGACACTTTTAGAAACAGCATTTTTACATTCAAGTTATGTCAATGAGCATCGTTTCTTAAATATTTCAGATAATGAACGTTTGGAATTTTTAGGTGACGCCGTTTTACAACTGATTATCTCACGTTATTTATACGAACACTTCCCAAATGAAGCAGAGGGAGTATTATCGAGGAAGCGAAGTTCGATTGTGCGTGAGGAAAGCTTGGCAGGCTTTGCTAGAAATTGTCATTTCGATCAATATATCCTTTTAGGAAAAGGGGAGGAGTCAACTGGCGGTAGAAGAAGAAACTCTCTACTTTGTGACTTATTTGAATCCTTTCTAGGTGCATTGCTATTAGATCAAGGCTATGAGGCTGTTGAAGCTTTTATTCACGTAGTGATGATTCCTAAGATTGAAAAGGATGAGTACGAGCACATTATTGATTATAAAACACAGCTTCAAGAGGTTTTACAAAAAAATGGCGAGGTTGCTATTCTTTATCAGGAAGAAAAGCAAGTTGGCCCGGCACATCAAAGAATTTTTGAAATGAGCGTTTCAGCAGATGGCAGAGTAATCGGGCAAGGAAGCGGAAAATCTAAAAAGCAAGCCGAGCAAAATGCTGCAAAGAACGCATTGTTAAAAATACAATCATAGCATGTATATCTATGATGTTTAGGGAGTTTTGAATGCATTTAAAGAAGATAGAAATTAATGGCTTTAAGTCTTTTGCCAATCAAACACAGATTGATTTAGAAACAGGCGTTACAGGTATTGTCGGTCCAAATGGTTCCGGAAAAAGTAATATCACGGAAAGTTTACGTTGGGTCTTAGGGGAGCAGTCAGCTAAAAGTCTTAGGGGAGCGAAGATGCCTGATATTATCTTTGCTGGCAGCAGCACCAGAAAAGCGCTTGGTATGGCAGAGGTTACTTTAACATTAGACAATACCGATCATTATCTCAACCTTGAACAAGATGAAATCATTATTACACGTCGCTTATTTAAGACGGGTGATTCAGAATTTTTAATCAATAAGAAAAAAGTGCGCTTAAAGGATATCCAAGGTTTATTTATGGATACTGGGTTGGGAAGAGATTCTTTTTCTATTATCTCACAGGGTAAAGTCGAGGAAATATTTAACTCAAAACCGGAGGAGCGACGTGGCATTTTTGAAGAAGCTGCCGGTGTTTTAAAATACAAAGTCCGAAAAAAAGAAGCTGCAACTAAAATTATTGAAACCAATGAAAATATTGAGCGTTTGACTGATATTATTCACGAATTGGATCAGCAGCTTCTACCGCTCAAAGCGCAAAGCGAAAAAGCAAAGCGTTATTTAGAATTGTACGATTCGTTTAAAGCTAAAGATATAGAGCTTAATTTAGGGCAAATCCAAGAATTTAAGACAGAGTTAATAAAGAATAATGCGCATATTGAAGAATTAACTGGAGAACTCGCAGCGTTAAATCAGCTTTTAGAACAGCACGAAAATGAAAATACTAATCTGAAAACTCGGCGCAGAGAAGTAGAGCGTGCCCTTGAGGAAAGTCAAAATCAGCTGTTGATTACGACACAGTTGATTAGTGAATTGGAAAATAAAATCAAGCTCACGGAGGAAAGAAAGAGCTTTAATCAGCAAAATTTATCTGAAAAAGTGGAGCTAAAAGAAGCTAAAATAGTAGAAAAAGAGCAATTGACTACAGAATTAGTCGCATTAGAAAGCGAAAACTTAGCTTTTGAAGGACGAATTAGCCAGCTGAAGCAAACTGTTTTAGCTGCTGAGGAGGAGATGAAGCAGTTTGCACAATCGCCTGAAAAAATTTTGGAACAGCTACGGGCAGACTATTTAAAAACGGTAAAAACAGAAGCAGATTTGACGAATGAACAATCACTTTTAGCGCAAGAAAAGGAAAATACTAGCCAAGCTCTAACTGAGCAAAATGAAAAGCTAGCCAATCTCAACGAAGTCCTCCAAACTTCAAATGAAACCTTAGCAGATTTAAAGACAAATCAGCAGCAGCAAGATGCTCTTTTAGCTAAACAGCTAAGGAAATATCAAACAGTTGAGCGTGAACTTGTTGATTTAAATCTTAAACAGGACAAGCTGCAAAAGCACTATTTTGCCAAATTAGATGAAATACGCCGACTGCAATCAAAGCTTGAGAGCTTGAAATCCATTCAGGACACTCATGCAAATTACTATCGGGGTGTCAAAGAAATCTTAAACCACCAAGCAGATTTCAAGGGTTTAATTGGTACGGTTGCTGATTTGATAGACTTTGATGCAGAAATCGAAGTAGCTGTTGAGGTTGCGCTAAGCGGCGTTGCGCAGCAGTTAGTTGTTGAAAATGAAAAGGTTGCAGCGCATTGTATTCAGTTTTTGAAGGATAAAAAGCTAGGACGCGCAACATTTTTACCATTGACAACGGTTAAGGCGCGGCAAATCAACCCAAATCTGCAACAAACACTTGCAAATGCCGAAGGCTTTGTCGGCATTTTGTCAGAAATGATTAGTTATGATAAGCAAATCAAACCGGTATTTGATTATCTAGTCGGGACAACTGTTGTCGCAACAGACTTCAATGCGGCAAATCGTTTGGCGAAATTAGCACGGTTTCAGGTGCGAATTGTAACCCTGACGGGAGAAGTTGTCACACCGAGCGGCTCAATGTCGGGCGGCTCACGCAACAAACAAACCTCTTTTTTCACCAAAAAAGAAATTAACGATTTGACAGAGATGATTGCGACAGGGCATAAGGCGATTGCGCTTTTGGAAAATCAGCTTGCGGCAGCTAAGGAAGCAATCAGCAGTACACAGGTCTTGCTGGAAGAGCTAAGGCGGACTGGCGAAGATGAACGGCTCGTCCAAAAGGAATTGACCTTTAAGATTAAGCAAATGAAAGTACAATGCGAAGATTTAACGACAGAACGTCTTTTAATCAACAAGGCGATTGCTGCGCTTGATATGACGAATTTTGATACGCAATTAAACAAATTAGCGGATAAGCTTGGTCAAATCGGTGCTAAAAAGCTAGAAATCGACCAAGAGGTCAAGGAAATATCAGCTTCTAAGGATGCCGTTTTAGCAAGACGTAGTAAGCTTGAGCAGGCATATCATCAGTATACTGCCAAGCTTCAGGTTGAGGAAGTCAAGGCGCGCCAGATTGTCCAAGAGATTTCCAGACATCAAGCAGCAATTGAACAGCTGAGTGCAGAGCTTAGACAATTTGAGGCATTTCACCAAAGTATTAAACGTTCTGAAAGTGAGCAGTTGGATTCGATTCAAACTTTAGAAGGCGAACTGGAAAAAGCCTTAGAGAAAAAAGAAAGCTTTGAAACCAAACAGGTTCGATTGCGTTTTGAACGTGATGATTATGAAGCGCAGTTAGAGGAAAACTCAGAGCAGTTTGAAATGATTAGAAATCAAGCGCAGGAAAAACAAACGAAAATATCAACCTACGAGCTTGAAATTAAGCAGCTTAAGAACAATTTGAATGATAAGTTACTTTATTTAGTTGAGGAATATCAGCTAAATGATCAAGCACAAAGTGAGGTCTCGATTGCTGCACTTGCTGAATTGCCCGCTTTAAAGCGTGAAGTTTCAGATTTGCGCAAGCAGATTAAGGAATTGGGAAATATCAACTTGGATGCAATCGCTCAGTATGAGGAGATAAACGAGCGATTCACCTTCCTATTTCAGCAGCGTGAGGATTTGGAAGGTGCTAAGGCTTTGCTTGAAAACACGATGAGTGAAATGGATGATGAGGTCAAGACACGATTTATTTCGACCTTTGAAGCAATCAGACATGCCTTTAAAAAGACCTTCCCGCAGATGTTTAATGGCGGCTTTGCTGAACTGATTTTGACCGATCCAGATGATTTGCTAGGCACAGGTATTGAGATTGAGGTTGAACCACCTGGTAAAAAAATTCAAAGTCTTAATCTGATGAGTGGCGGCGAGAAAGCTTTAACGGCATTGTCCTTGTTATTTGCGATTATTAAGGTTAGAACGATGCCCTTTGTCGTCTTAGACGAGGTAGAAGCAGCGCTTGATGAAGCAAATGTCGCACGCTTTGGACATTATTTACAGACGTTTGAAAACAAAAACCAATTTATTGTCGTTACGCACCGCAAGGGAACAATGGCGGCCTGCGATGTCCTTTATGGAGTTACGATGCACGAATCAGGCGTTTCAAAAATTGTTTCCGTCAAATTGAAAAAAGCAGAGGAGCTCGTTTCCTAAGGGTTGATTTAAGCAGAGATAGGTTTTTTACATAAAAAAAGTTCTGTAAAAATAAATCGAACGTTAGAAAATAAGCAAAAGTAAGTAAAGGAAAATAGAATGATTAAATTAATTGGGATTGATTTAGATGGGACTTTATTAAATGACGACAAGCTAATTTCGCCACGTAATCAAGCGGCAATCAAGTCAGCTAAAGCAAAGGGCGTTAAAATCGTTATCACAACCGGCAGGCCACTCAAGGCAATTGAAGCCATCTTGAAAACATTAGACCTCTACGATGATGATTTTAGCGTAACTTTTAATGGCGGTTTGGTGCAAATGAACAGAACCGGAGAAACTCTAGTCAAGCAGGCACTGAGCTTTGCCCAAGTCAAGGAGCTATCTAGCCTAGCAGATAAGCTAGATTTGCTCTTAGATTTGATAAGCGATGGGACTGTCTATCAGCTTGTCGGCAAAAAGACTTCTTGGTATCAGCGTGCCAATCCTAGCTTGACATTTAAGTCAGTTCAATTTGAAAATTTAGATGAAAATTTAGTTTACAACAAGGCAATTTCTGCCTTTGAGGAAATATTTTTAAATCAACAAATGGTAAAAATTCCAACCGCTCTTAACTCACGCTTTGAAATCTTCAAGTCGCGTGATATCCTGCTTGAATTCATGCCAAAAGGTGTGAATAAAGCAAATGGATTAGCCCAATTGGGAAAACATTTAGGAATTAAGCAAAGTGAAGTGATGACGATCGGAGATGAGGCAAATGACCTCTCAATGATTGAATGGGCAGGTCTTGGCATTGCTATGGGAAATGCTGTTCCAATCGTTAAAGCAGCAAGCGATTTTCAGACATTAGACAACAATCAAGACGGTGTTGCGCTAGCGATTGAGCAATACGTCTTATAGGCTTAAAGGAGAGAATATGGGATTATTTGATAAATTAAAGTCAACATTTAAAAAAACAGAGGTAGATAGTGAAAAAATCGAAGTCGCAGCAAATGAAACGACCAGCAGCACAGAAGAAAATGAAAATGCGGCAGCAAGCGAGAGCTTAAAGCAAACTACTGAGCTGATTTCACCGTCAGATAGCACATCAGCAGACAAGGCAATCAGTGAAATTTCAGAAATTGAAACAGAAAACGAAGCAGCAAGCGATGAAAATTTGAATCAACCCTTGGAAGTTCAGGAAAAATATCAAGCAGGACTCTCCAAAACACGTAAAAGTTTCGGTGAACGCCTGAACGAATTATTTGCCAATTTCAGAAGTGTTGATGAGGATTTCTTTGAGGAGGTCGAAGAAGCGCTGATTGGCGCAGATGTTGGTTTTGAGGTTTCTATTAAAATCTCAGAAGCCTTGCGTCAGGAAGTTAAGCTAAAAAATGCCAAAAACAAAGCGCAAATCCAGAATATTATTATTGAAAAAATGGTGGATTTGTACGAAGCAGACGGCATAGATGAGAATAATCAACTTAATCTCCAAGAGGGTTTAACAGTTATGCTTTTTGTTGGTGTTAATGGTGTTGGCAAAACAACCTCAATCGGCAAGCTGGCACATAGATATCGCCAAGCAGGCAAAAAAGTAATCCTTGCGGCGGCAGATACTTTCCGCGCGGGTGCAATCGATCAGCTCGTGGCGTGGGGACGTCGTGCAGATGTAGAGGTTGTCCGTGGTAGAGAGGGCGGAGATCCTGCATCAGTTGTTTTTGATGCGATTGAACGTGCCAAGACTGAGGGTGCTGATATTCTTTTAATTGATACTGCTGGGCGTTTGCAAAACAAGCTTAATCTGATGAAGGAATTGGAGAAGATTAACCGAGTGATTCGGCGGGAAATCCCTGATGCACCACATGAAACTCTACTCGTTTTGGATGCAACAACTGGACAAAATGCTTTGGAGCAAGCGAAGCAATTCAAGGAGGTGACTGGACTGTCGGGCTTGATTTTATCAAAGCTAGACGGAACAGCCAAGGGTGGTATTATACTTGCAATTAGAAGTACGCTGCATTTGCCGGTTAAGCTGGTCGGTTTAGGGGAAGAAATTGATGATTTAGAAAATTTTAGCTCAGAAAGCTTCATTTTCGGCTTATTTAAAGACTTATTGGAACAAGAATAAACTAAAAAAAGGGGGGATTACATGACAAATTATTTAATACCAAAAGGCTTTCGTTTTTTAGGTAAGCACGTTGGTATCAAGAAAAAGAAGCCGGATTTCGGTCTGATTTTTGCAGAGCACCCTTGTATTTCTGCTGCCATGTTTACTAAAAATACTTATTGTGGCGTTTCTATTCCGATTTGGAGAGGGCAGCTTTTCTGCTGAAGCCTATGGGTGTGATTTGACAACAGAATATGTTGAATTTAACAGCCATTATTCGACATAAACGCAGTGCAAAAAAATTCTAGGACTAAAATTGATTTTTAGTCCTAGAATTTTTTTGATATTAGTGAGGAAGTACACAGAGCCCCTCTGGTAGAAAAACATCCTTTTGTCGTAAAATCAGCTCTCCTGTCTTTGAGTCGCGTTCAAAAAGCGTGACATTATCACTATCTTGATTTGCAACAATTAGAAAATCCTCAGTCACATTGAAATTAAAATCGCGCGGTATTTCTCCCTCAGTTGAAGTATAATCAACCAATGTCAAAAGACCAATTAGATCCGTGCTGAAAACGGCGATTGAATTATGACCACGATTTGATGCATAAACAAACTCGCCATCATTAGAAATACGTATTGCTGCACCACCGTTAAACGTGGTATGTGTTTCAGGAATCGTTGAAATTTTTTGCAAAAGCTCAAAGTCGCCACGACCATCATAAACCAAGACCTCAATCGTTGAATCAAGCTCGCAGAATAAATAGGCGATTTTATTTCGTGGGTGAAAGACGATATGACGTGCGCCGCTGCCAGCAGTTGCCTGAAAATTTGCGATTTCGACTAATTTTCCCTCTTTAATATCATAGGTTGTCACACTATCTGTTCCCAAATCACAGGCGACAAGATAATTATCCGGTGTTAAATCAGCAAAATGAACATGTGACGAGGTTTGATTTTCATGTGGCCCGTGACCACTGCGAGGGACTTTATCGCTAAGTTCAATTCTGCCGTCGCTAAGTTTTCGATAGACTAAGATTTCGCCTTTATGATAGTTTGCACCGTAAACTAAATTGCGTTTTTCATCAACCGCTACGTAACAAAGCGGTGCGCCCTCTTCAACCACATGATTAAGCAGTTTAAAATTTGCGTCAAACGCCGCAATCCCGCCACGTGTATCTGTGGCACCAACAGTATACAGATGATTTTCCTCATCAAACGAAAGGTACGTTGGGTTAGCCTCTTTTGCAACTAGCTGAAGATTGCCCAATTGTTTTGTTTCAAGATTTAAGTCAAGCGAATAGATGCCCTCGCTGATACGTTTAGTATACGTCCCAAAATAAATTTTTTCAGTCATAAAAAACCTCCTCCATTTACTATTTAAGATAACATAAAAAAATGTTTTTTTAAATTTCAACAGCTTACAAAAACTTGAAACATCGTTAAAAATATAAATTTTTAGAGTAAGAGCTAAGTAAATGTTGATATTGTTATTTCATTTCCCGTATCTATTGCTTATTTTCGAGAAATCTGTTAGATTAGTTTATAGATTTGATTTTGAGGAACGAGTTAAGCACAAAGATTTTTGAAGAGAGTTGCACAATGCGCTGAAAGTGTGACAGAGTCTAGCTTAAGGGAACAGCCTTTGTATTTAAAATCACGGTTAATGAACGTTACTCATTTAAGAGAGGAAAGCAGAAGCTTTCAATGTAGGTGGTACCGCGAGCAATTCGTCCTAAGAGAATTGTTGGTGGCTTTTTTTATTGTTTTTCAGCAGAAGAATAGACGTTTTTTAGAAGTCATGTACCATTTTATCTGCTCTGTTTTGAATGAAACGAAAGGAATGATTATTAAAATGACAAAGAAGTATTTGGGTCAGTTGGGTTTGGCTGACATTGGTCAAGAAATGACGGTAGAAGGTTGGGTTCATAACATCCGAAACCATGGGCATTTAGCATTTATCGAATTAAGAGATCGCGAGGGTCTGCTTCAGGTTTTCGTAGATGAAACGATTGGAACAGCAGCATTTGAGCAAATCCATGAGTTGAAAAAAGAATTTATATTGAAAATTACTGGTGAGTTAGTTAAACGTGATCCAAAATTTGTCAATCGCAAAATTGCAACTGGTGAAGTGGAATTGCGTGCGACAAAGATTGAGGTTGTGGCAACTTCAAAGCCTTTGCCATTTGAACTGGATAGTAAAGCAGAAGTCGGAGATGACTTACGGCAAAAATATCGTTATTTAGATTTACGAAAAAAATCAATGCTGGATAATCTTAAACTCAGACATCAAGTAACGACAATTATCCGCGATTATTTAAATCACGAAGCGTTTATTGATGTGGAAACACCATATCTGACGAAATCAACACCTGAGGGTGCAAGGGATTTCTTAGTACCTAGTCGAGTAAGTCCTAATCATTTCTTTGCTCTACCGCAAAGTCCTCAGCTATTAAAGCAGCTATTGATGGGGGCTGGGCTTGATCGTTATTATCAAATCGTTCGTTGTTTTAGAGATGAGGATTTACGAGGTGACCGCCAGCCGGAATTTACACAAATTGACTTAGAGATGAGTTTCACGAGTGCAGACGAAATCCAAAACTTGACTGAGGGTATGCTTAAAGCTGTCGCACAAGCAGTTACAGGTGAGGATTTCTCAGCAGCTTTTCCAAAAATCAGCTACCATGAAGCAATCGAGCGCTTTGGAAGTGACAAGCCAGATACACGTTTTGCAATGGAATTGAAAGATTTAACAAGCATTTCTGAAAATATTCAATCATTGTTTTTACAAAAAGGATTAAAAGACGGCGGTATCGTTAAGGCAATTACGGTTAAAGGTGCGGCAAAGCATTTTACGAAAAAGCAACAAGCTCAAATGAAGCAGTTCATGATGACATTTGCAATCGCTGGTTTTGCTTTAGTCCCAATCGTTAACGGTCATG
>JAISYB010000102.1 GCA_031270215.1 Streptococcaceae bacterium
GCACGTAAAGAATCAATATCGAATCCTTTTAACTTTCCATTATCATCCTCATAAGTATATGGCCTTGGATAAGCACCAGTTCCAACTAAAACAGTCTCTTTCTTTGTTTCTTTTGCCCCTTCTTTTGCTTTATTGCTACATCCTGTTGCAATTAAAGCTATTGCAAAAATACTACTGAATAATAATACACCTTTTCTTAATCTTCTCTTTTCCATAATAATTCTCCTTATTTTATGTTTTATAATTGACTAAATTTCCCTCGATTGTGTGCCTCACTCCAAGTGGAAATATCCGGTCCTTTAGCTAAAATTTGGAAGGGATTATCAGCATGATTACCCAATTGATAACCTCGTTTAATTGCGTCGAAATTAGTAGTACTACCAAAGCCTTCAGTTTGATATAAATCCTTTGCGTAATTCCATAAATTTGGAAAATCAACAAGACGATTGCGATTAACTCGAAATACTGAATAATAAGCAGCATCAAATCTGGCTAAGGTGACATATAACCGAATATCTGAATCAGTCAATTGATTACCAAATAAATAACGACTTTTCGATAAGCGTTCTTCCAATGCATCTAGGCGTTTAAAAAGCGCATCATAGGCTTTTTCATAGGCTACTTGTGAATGGGCAAACCCTGCTTTATAAACGCCGTTATTGACATCGTGGAAAATGACTTCATTTAGTTCATCAATTTCCTTTCTTAGATGCACTGGGTACAGATCTGGTGCATCAGCTCTGTGAAATGGTTTAAATGCGTCTTCTAAATAATTCGTTAATCGAAAATAATCATTATTAACAACTTTTCTAGTCTTAATATCTACCACTGTCGGTACGGTAGCACGACCATCATAACTAGGATCCGTTTCCAAATATATTTCTGGTAGGTAGCGAATCCCTAACACCGGATCCGCTCCCTCTTTATCTAAAGAAAATTCCCAGCCTTGTGGTGTCCTTACTGGACTTGCAGTACCCAAAGAAATTACATCTTGCAAACCTAATATTTCTCGAACAATCACTGAGCGATGTGCCCAAGGACATATTTCTGCCCAGAGTAAACGATAACGGCCAGCTTCGACCGGCAATTCGCCGTCACCGTTACCAAAGGGGGTTGTGAAACGATTCTTTTGTCGATTAAAAGAACCATCTTTTGTGATTTCATGTTCAGATTCGTGTGTTGAAACCTGTTTTAAATCTACCATTTATTATTCCTTTCTCTGATTTAGACTAGTTTTTTCCGTATAAATTGTTTGAACTTCAGCATCTTCATCAAATTACTGTACCAATTTGATAACCTAAGCTACGGTAAAATTCGACCGCACTTAGCTGGGAAGTAATGACGATCTTTTTATAGTTCAATTCCAAAATCCAGCTTTCTGCTGCTTCAATTAATTGACGACCAAAGCCATACCCTTGAAATTTTGGCGAAACGGCAACTCGTTCAATTTTGGCATATTCTTTACTTGCAAAATTTAGTCGTGCCGTTGCGACTGGTTCTTGCCCCTTTCTAATTATAAGGTATGGATAAATTTGTCCAACCAGCTCGTCAAACTCTAGGTCTTGAGGGATACCTTGCCCAATGACAGAGGCTTCGTAGCGAACTCGATAAACATCGAAAATCTCCGCCACAGTTTTAACACGTATGATTGTCATTACTTCACCTTCAATCTGTCTATTCCTTGATCCAATACTCTAAAAAAACTTTCGTTTTCAGAATGTCTACCAATTGTTACTCGAATCCAATCATCATAACCATATTCTTTACCACCACGGACTAATATATGTTTCGTTTGGAAAAATTCAACAACTTTATCAGAATCCAATTCAAAATTAATCATAATAAAATTGGTTCCCGATGGAATGAACTGAATTTGACGCTTTGACAATTCATCATAATAATACTTTTTTTCGATATTAACAGCCTGTCGAACATATTGATAATGTGCTCTATCTTTCAAACTTGCTGTTGCGGCAGCTAAAGCCAAACGATTTGTATTTGGTGGAATTTTAAACGAAAATAATTGCTCTATGATAGCTGTATCTGCGATTGCATAACCAACACGAAGTGCCGCTAAGCCGTGTATTTTGGAAAAGGTTCTTAAAATAATTAAATTTTTATAGCTACGGATTAAATCAGTGACAGAATGATTTTTTGGGGCTACTACAAAATCAATATAGGCTTCATCAACAACAACTATGCTGCTTTCAGGCACTTGCTTTAGGAAATCATTCAGCTCATGATATGAAAAGTAAGTCCCTGTTGGATTATTTGGATTGCACAACCAAATAATAACTACATTTTGATCAATTTGGTTAACTATTTCATCTAGCGGAAAAGCATGGTTTTCTAAAGGTACTTCAATAATATGACCACCACTAAGCAATGTAGCTGCTCGATACCAGTCGAATGTTGGTACAGCTGTTAGGCTCGTTGAAGTTGAATCAAGAAAAACCTGTGCAATAAGTGTTATTAATTCAAATGAACCATTACCAATAAGAATATTTTCTGCTAAAACTTGATGATGCTGAGCTAATTCAGTTCTCAACGGCTCACCAAAAACATTAGTATAGATATAACTTTCCGCAATTGCCTGATTGATAGCATTTGGAACCAGTTTGGAAAAACCAAAGTTATTTTCATTTCGGTCAAGCTGGATAAATGCTTGATCATTAGTGTCATTTAATTCACGTTTGATATATTTTTTTTCAAATCCTTGCAAAGCATTTTTTATTTTTATTTCACTCATTCTGCACCAGCCATTTCTTGATTCTCTGATTTGCTTGAATAATACCTTCTGCGATTTCGTCTTGGCTTGCTGCTAAATTTAAGGCTAAAACCTGCTCGCTGCGGTTTGTCCATATATGCTTAGCGATTAATTCAACCTCTTGATAGGTGATACCCAAATCTTCCAATGTTACAACATTATTAAAATGTTTAAACAATGCCAAGGTTTGTTGCCATTCGTTCTCATCAATTTGCTCTAAATGTTTTTGAATCAATAAACCAAAACCAACTTTTTCACCATGCAAATAATCATTTGACTTACTGATATGTGTAGAAGCATCATAAAATGGGTGTGCAATTCCTTGATATAATTTACCCGATTCTAAACTTCCTGTTAATCCTGCTTGAAAAATAATTGCATCAATTACTGCGTAGGCACTTTCATTATAAATACCAACTTTTGCTTCACTAATTGCAGAATCAGTTAGCTGCTTTAAACTAACAAAAGCATCTTTTGCAATGTTAACAACCGTTTTTAGCGTAACGTCTGCTGACTTAAAGTATTTTAAATAAGGTGAAATTTCGTACCACTTTGCAAAAGTGTCAATCACTCCTGCATATAGATAACGTTTGGGTGCCGAAAAAATTACCTTTGAGTCTACTAATACAAGCTCAGGACAAGTTTGATTAAAATAGACAGTTTGGTAGGCACCGTTATCATCATAGACGATTGAAACTGCTGCCCATGAAGCGCAAGTTGCGGCAATTGTAGGTACGGCAATCACAGGCAATTTTGCATAACTTCCTGCAATTTTTACGGTATCAATCACTCTACCGCCACCAAGTGCCACTATTGCTTGGACTTGATGAGTCACTGCAAAATCCGATATTTTATTGGCACTTTCAAATGTTGGAAATCCTGTGAAAATAAATTTTTTCCAACTAATTATGTTGTTATTTAAACTATTTTCAAAAATAAATTGAAACCGTTCAAAACCGCCTTTTGAAGCAACAATTAAAATATTATTACCATATTTTTTCACATGGTCTCCCAAATCATTCAATAAATTTTCTTGAACAATGTATTCATTTGGTGTTCTGATTTTCAAGAATTAGCCACCCCTTTCTTTTGTTTAATTTATTAAATCATGAACTAGCATTAGTTGTATAATATATAAAAACAATTATGTGATAGTTTTTAAAACACTTTATTTGTAAAATGATTAAAAAAAGCATATTTAAAAACACCTTTAAATTATAAATGTAATTTCAATCAAGAAAACGTCGTTTTCAATGATAGAATTTTTCTATTATAATAAATTAGACATTATTATCTATCGTTGATATTTCATTGAAATACAAAAAAACGAAAATAAAACAATCTTTACTTTCGCATTTAGGTTCTTTTTAAAATGAACTGATGAATTATTTTAATTATATAGTTAAGTAATACTGTGTTTCATAAAATAAGTAAATCTACTCAAAATAATTGTTTGATATTTTTAAATAAATTTGATCGTCCATCAAAATCTTACATATAAAAAAAGCAATCACCCGAAGATGACTGCAAAACATTCATTTTAACTAATCAGTCCAATTTGACATTGAGCCGGCTTTTTCTACTTCACCTTTGTTATCAACCCCACCAACTCAACATGCGTGGTTACTAGCATGTGAACACAGTTTATTATCCTCGTCACTTGCTTGTGAACAAAAATCAGTCTTTGTTGTAACAATGCCATTTGACTTCTTGGCATTCTTTCTCTTAGGTTTAAACTTACCGCCATCTTGGCTGTCTGTCAATCCTGTTTTGTAAATGAATATGAGTTTATGAGGGTCAATTATGCCATCTTCTTCGACACCACCCACAATTACTTTTTCGACAATGCTTTCAAAAACATAGCGGTCAAACTCATCTAGGACTTGGTTGTTCTGCAACGTTTTTCTAAATTCAGCCAAACGCTTTTTCATAGAATGTTCATTGTCTAAAGAGCTTTCTAAGGACGATTTTTCTTTCAATAGTTCATCAATTTTTAGTGAGATTTCTGTATACTTAATTTCATATGTTTCCTTATCAATCTTCTCATCTAATCTCATGTCTACAAGATTATTCTTTTTCTTATCCAACGCTGAAATCTTCTTTTGAAGTTTCGTAAACTTCTTTTCCAAGCTACTTTCGTTTAATGTTTCGTCTAACTTTTTAAGGAAGTCCTCTAAAATATCTTTGTTGCCGTTGCACAACTGACGATAACTTTCTACAAACGCCTTTTCGATTGCTTCTTCTGGGATTCCTTTGCTATGAGGACAATGCTTCTTTCCTTTTTTTGTTGATGTGACACATTGCCAAATGTCTTTTTTATATTGACTACTACTATGCCACTTTCTTCTTGTAAGAGTACCACCACAGAACCCACATTCCAACATACTTTCTGATTCGCTGAATTCAAGATATTATTTTAGTTACTTTAGATCATTAAATAGTATCATGTTAGTATTACTTTTTAGACTTCCATTATAGCTACTTTCTTTGCTGTTATAGAAGCGAAAGCCCCTGAAATAGTAACAGCAAATAGGGTCGCCAAAATAGTTGGAAGTAATGTTATGCTAGAAAGTGATAGAATATTTGAAAAAACGGCACACAAAATAACTGCGGAAACAATAGTAACTGGAATGGATTTTCGTGAAAATCCAATACCCATGGCTATTGTTGAAAATCCACCAGCAATTAATCCCATTAATATTGTTTCGATAATGATGTTCCCGATTAAACGAATTGTTAAAGTATCATTCACTATTTGGAACATAAATTCGGTTAGCAAAAAGAAAACACTTATAAGCAAATTACTGATTAAAAATCCCGCTATAACAAATAACATGACAATAGTTACTTTTGCATAGAATATTTTCTTTCGGTCAACTGGATAAGAAAATAATATCACCGCTTGTTTGCCAGCATACTCGCTTATAACAAATCGAGAATACATGACTGCACCTAAAACACTAAAACCAATCATATTTAGCAATCCGGTTATCGAAAGAATCCCTGCATAGCTAAGAAAGTCATTATCGGTTTCAAATCGACTTATCACCGCAAACATATACAACATTCCAAGACTACATACCGTAATGGCTATTCCTGCCAATAAATATGTTCTAATGTTTGTTCGTTTTAACTCTAACTTTATTAATTTATTCATTATTTTTTCCTCCACTCATTTTTGATAAAAAGTACTCTTCAAGCCCCTCTGGATATTTTTCTCGAATGGAAGACAGAGTAACTTCCTCTACGATTGCACCATCTACAATCACACCAATCTTATCAGCAACATATTCAATTTCGCTTAATATATGACTAGACACAACAATTGTCATATTCTCTTTTTTTACAAGAGTGAGAAACAGCTCTCGCATTTCCTTAATGCCCATTGGGTCTAATCCGTTGATTGGTTCGTCAAGCAATAGTATTTTTGGTTTGTGAATAATTGCTCTAGCAATACCAAGGCGCTGACGCATTCCTAATGAAAACTGTGAAACAGATTGGTTGCCAGTGCTACTAAGTCCCACTAAGTTTAAGACTTCTCCAACATTCGTATTTTGAATATCCATGTAGGATAAATGTAGTTCTAAATTTTCTGTAGCTGATAAATGCTCATAGAAAAGAGGCGTTTCAATCATACAACCGATGTTTCTTAAAACTTCGCTATTACTTTCTTGGCTATCTAAATTCATAACACTAATTTTTCCGGCGGTTGGATTTAGTAACCCAGTGATTAGTTTCAACACTGTTGTTTTTCCGGCACCATTCGCTCCTAAAAATCCATAGATTGAATTTTTTTGGACATTCATATTACAATTTGCAACGACTTCTTTCCCATCAAAGGCTTTTGTTAAATTTTGTATTTGAATTATATTATTCATTTCACTTTCTCCTGTTTTCATTTAATAGATACCTCTTCTTAGTCTGCGGTTAGTGATAAAAGAACCGATAAGCCAAAAACCAATACTCCAAACTCCAAGATAGATTAATTGGCTTATATAATTTAAGTAAGTTGTACCATGTTCAACACCATTTACTAAATCCATAAATCCTTTTTGAGGAAGTAAGTTCAATAGAAAGTCGAACAGTTTAATTCCACTTGTAAATTCAAAAAAGCAACCAGCTAGAATACAAGTAACAATAGCAATCCCACTAGTTATAAGCCCAACATTTCTATCGAATACTGTTGCCATAAAAAGCGCAAACGCAGTCGCAAAAAAAGCTAATATTGCCATTAATAGTGCTAATGTTCCTAGACTAAAACCAATCACTACACCAAAGCAAAGATGGGTTAGCGAAACCGCTAAATATGCTGGGATAAACAGGCAAATAAAAGTGAAAATACCTTGTGATAATAAATATTTCTTATTGCTTATTGGAGAAGTAAGAATTCTTTTGTAATTTGAGTTATCCCTATCCTCAGGAAAGAATGTTGTTAATGCGACACCCTGTATTAAAATAAACATCAAAATAAATCCTAATACATTTGTTCCTGTTCCACGATTGTTTAGCTGTTTTTCATTATTCAACTTTCCAGTAAGAAAAAATGTTTGAATTTCATTTTTTACATCTTCGCTTTGAAAGGTGCTCACCTGTAAATTATTTTCTTTTTTTCCAACAATAGCTGTGTACTTTCCTAAAGCCAAATCAGATTCTGGTGGTCGACTATTCATTTCTTTAACTTGAATTGCAGGATTATTATCAAATTTTGTGGTAGTATCCGTTACGTACGCAATTCTATAAGGGGATACCACTTTATCTGTAAAGAATATTGCTATCCCTATTATTAAGGGCATGACAATCATTGCCATGATAAATACAGTCTTTTTTGACTTCATTCGATAAATTTTATTACTTAAAAGATTTAACATGTATATTCCTCCGTTCTAAATGTCTTTTGACAAACTAACACACAAAGAACAGCAACAAATAAAATGCTTAGTGTTACTGGGAACACCATATTCAAATTGTGATCATAAATGACACGAAATGATGATTCCAGAATCCATTTAACAGGCGATAAGTTTGAAATGGTACTCATAATACGACCAAGCCCATATATATTAAAGAAAACACCGCCTAAAACAACTGAGAAAATAATTGGAAGTTGTCCTATTGAACTTGCTTTCTCCTCAGTTTTCAAAAGGCAACATAGCATTACACCAAAGCAACTGCTAAAAAAGACTAAGGCATTTAGTAGAATCAGAAAATAAATAAGAAAAGCTCCACCAAAATTTATCTGAAAAATATATTGACCTAAAATTGTAATACTATCTAAGCAAATGAATCCAACTATGCTTGTTGAAAGTATTTTGGAACCGTAAATATAATACTTCGGAATAGGGGTGTATATCATTCGTGTATTTGGTTGTTTTACTCGTTCTTCCATGAATACATTTGTAGCTGTCATCACAACCAATAATGCAGATAGCACCATCATTGTTACACCATAATAATCAAAGGAACTCATACCTTGATTTCCATAATTTGATTTTGTTACAAAACCTAATAGACCAATTAAGATAAGAGGTAATAGGGTGTTTGAAATAAGCAATGCTGGATTTTTTATAATTGATTCAAAATCAAATTTCATTATCCTTAAAAACTTCATTTTATAGTTTCCCCCTAATCTCTAAGACTTCTGCCTGTTATATCAAGAAAGACAGTTTCTAATGATGCTTCCTTACTACTCATATTTTTAAAGGTAAGGTTATCTTTTAAAAATTTAGAAATCATCAGATTCAATGTGTTTTTTGACTTTTCGCATGTTACAGATAATTTGTTGTCTACAAATTCACTTTTTATAACACCATTGATATCAGCAATGTTTTTCTCGCTATAATTATCTAAATCATCAAATTCAAAAGTGTAAGTAATTTCATTTTCAACGGATTGAATCAGTTCATCTTTAGTTCCCTCTGCAACAATATGTCCTTCACTCATAATAATAATTTGATAGATTCCAGAATATGATTTCTTGATTGAGGGTCAATTCCAACAGTTGGTTCGTCCATAATCAATACTCGTGGCTGATGAACTAGGGCGCAAGCAATATTCAGACGGCGCTTCATACCTCCAGAAAAAGTTTTAGGAAGCTCATCTTTTTTATCATATAGACCAACAAGTTCTAAAGCTTCTTTTACATTTTCATTTAACTTACTTTTCTCTAAGCCATATAAACCTCCAAAGAAGCGAACATTTTTTTCTGTACTAATGTCTTCAAATATTGCGATTTCTTGAGGTACGATACCAATCCAGTTTTTAATCAAATTACTATCTTCAGACAAACGCCGACCAAAAAAGGTTACTTCTCCTTTATCTGGTGCTAGAATGGTTGATAAAATATTGATAGTGGTACTTTTTCCTGCACCATTTGGACCTAGCAGCCCTAGAATCTCACCTTCATTCAATTCAAAACTAAGTCCATCAACAGCTTTTTTATTTTGAAAACTTTTTTCGAGATTTTTAACTTTTACAATTGGTTTCATTTGTTATTCCCCTCCAAAACATGCTTCTTTCTTCTTTTTGAAAATTCCTCCATAATTTTATTTTTTAATTGGACTTCGTTATTATCGGATTCCTTATCTATGCCAAAGCTTGCTCTTTCCTCAAAACCGTTTTGTTCCTCACCGTCAAAACAATATAGTTTTTGTAACATATGCCAGAAAAGCTCAACTTCCTCTGAAGTAAATTCATTAAAAATATCAGCTAAGAAATAAGTTGTTTTTTCTGAACTTTTAATTAATACGTTTTTTCCGGTTTCTGTAATAATTACATTAATTGAGCGTTTGTCTTTTTTGCTGGGGATAGTTTCAATATAGCCCTTATTTTTTAACCCTGTAATTAGTTTATTGGCTGTTTGTTTGGTTGTTGCAAGCATAGTTGCAATGTTGATTAAGGTTGTTTCTTCCTGGGGTAAATGCACGATAGCAATTAATGCCATTTGTTGTCTAGAAGTAATTTCTTCCATGACTTCATCACCTCGTGTTTGAATTTTATTGACAACCGAAAACAAGGTTGCATAAGCTTGTTGCATATAATGCAATTCTAATGTTAATTTTTCTATGTCCATAATAGACTCCTTTCTAAAATTGTCACCATGTTGACAAAAAACAGTGTAGCATACTC
>JAISYB010000198.1 GCA_031270215.1 Streptococcaceae bacterium
ATATGCAAAAAGTACAGCGATTCTATTGCAAAGTTCAAAATGATGTACTATAATTAGAGCATAAGATCAGGTCTGGAATGCTCGAGGGCGCCGGGCCATTTTTGTTTTTAGGAGACCAATTGGCTAAGTAGTTACTCTACAATTGATTTTCTTGCGACATGGGAAGAGTTAAACAATCTTGATTTTAAACCCTTGGAATTCCAAGAGTTTAGAAATCAACGTGGTAGAATTTCACTATCGCCTAAACAATGGATTGAAAAAATGAACGCTAAAGGTATATGTTCATCAGCTGGTCGCTATGGAGGAACTTTTGCACATGTAGATATAGCGCTTGAATTTGCAAGTTGGGTTTCTCCAGAATTCAAACTATATGTTATAAAAGAATATCAGCGGTTAAAACAAAGTGAAAGCTACCAAAATAGGATTAAATGGAATGTTAATAGAGAGCTAGCTAAAGTTAATTATACTATCCATACAGATGCCATAAAAGAACACTTAATACCTAGCTTATTAACGAAGAAACAAATCGGACTTGCTTATGCCAACGAAGCGGATTTACTTAATGTTGCACTGTTCGGTATGACTGCAAAGGAGTTTAAAGATAAATTCCCAAAGAAAAAAGGCAACCAGAGAGATAACGCAACAATTGAACAAAATATCATCATGGCAAGCCTAGAGAGTAGTAATGCGTTGATGATTAGACAAGGGCTACCTCAGGAAAAACGGTTAATCACTTTGCGACAATTAGCCGTTGAGCAACTAGATTCTGTTTTGAAATATAAAGCTACCAAGCGACTTAAAAATTTAGAATAAAAAAACACGCTCGCAACTTTGGACGGTCTCGAGCGTGTTTAAAAAAATCGCCCTACCAAAAGGCTTATTTTTTGTACCCTAATTTTAACAAATGAAAGGAGTTTAATCAATGTGGATGGAAAAAATGCCAAGTGGCAAGTACCGATACAACGAAGAATTCAAAGATAAGTATACAAATAAACGAAAAAAAGTATCAATTACATTGTTGAACAAAACGAGAGAAACACAAAATTATGCTCGGATTGAATTGCAGAAAAAAATAGAACGAACTAAAAATAAAAAATCATTCTCAAATTCAAATATCACACTTGAAGAACTAAAAGATGAGTGGTTTCCGATATACATGCAACAAGTTAAATCTGCTACAATCGTACAGACAAAATTCATCATTGAAACATGTTTTGAAATACTTGATAAAGATTCATTCGTTCGAAAAATAGATGCTCCAAAATTAAATAAAATGTTTTATGAATTACTATACACCAAGAAATTGTCAAATAAATATGTTTCGATAATGAAATCAAAATTATCCACAATGTTTAAATACGCTAAAAATAAAGGATACATCTTATCCAATCCAATTAATGAAGTTGAAATTGACTATAAACGTGAAAATAAAAGCGTTAAAATCAAAGATAAATTTTTAGAAGATGATGAATATAAGAAAATAATTGAATATTCAATGGGGCATAATAAACGTTATGGATTGTTTTTTCAATGGCTTTATTTGACTGGATTAAGAGCAGGGGAAGCAATTGTATTAACTAAATCTGACTTTCATTTTTCCGAAGATAGAAATTATGTGTCAATTACCGGTACAGCAGTATATCACGGGTTGTCCGTTGGCGAACAAATAAAATCTAAAACTCCTAAAACGAACGCAGGAATTAGAGAGGTTGATTTGTCAAAAAGAGCTTTAGATATATACCACAAGTCATTAAACATCTCTAAAAATGATGACTTAATATTCACTACCGCTAATGGAACCTACCTTCAAATTAGCGCAATAAATAGTTATTTGAGACAATTAAAAAAAATACTAGATATAGAAAAACCATTAAGCAGTCATATCTTTAGACACACTCATATTTCTAAATTAGCAGAGCTTCAGGTACCTATATATTCAATCCAAGAGCGAGTGGGACACGAAAATAGCAAAATTACTGAGCAGATATATTTGCATATTACAGAGAAAATGAAACAAGATTTAAGAAACAAAATTGAGAAGCTTTAAAAAAGCATCCACCTTTTTACCACCTTTTTCAATTTTTACTTATTTTACAATATGAAAATTGCAACTAGCAAAACAACAAAAACCCTTGATACACAAGGGTTTAAGTCAATAGTATTAACGACGAATTTCTTTAATTCTCGCTGCTTTACCATGTAGAGCACGTAGATAATAAAGCTTCGCACGACGAACTTTACCGTATCTTACGACTTCAATCTTTTCAACACGCGGAGTGTGGATAGGAAACGTGCGTTCCACGCCAACACCATTTGATACCTTGCGAACAGTGTATGTTTCAGAGATACCTGCGCCACGACGTTTAATCACGACACCTTCAAAAATCTGAATACGTTCACGCGTACCTTCGACAACTTTTGCATAAACCTTTACTGTATCCCCAGCACGAAACTCAGGAATATCTGTGCGTAACTGTTCTGCTGTTAATGCTTCGATTAACGAATTTCTCATCTTTCTTTTCTCCATTTCCTTGCAATCATCAAGTAATACACCTGAGCGGATTACAGTAATTTGTGAATTATCACAATGTCTAATTTAACATGCTTTGCCGGTAATGTAAAGACTAAAATTTTTTAAGGTCAGTCGCAGGCTTATCCCAATGACACAAAGAACGTGGTAATGTACTCACCTGTACACCTGTAAATTTTTTTGGATTATATTTCAAAAAAGCGGCTTAGAAAATTCCAAGCCCCTTTTTATATTATCCTTCGTTTACGAATGGGAGTAATCCCATGATGCGCGCACGCTTAATTGCAATTGTAACCTTGCGCTGATTCTTCGCTGAAGTTCCCGTCACACGACGTGGTAAAATTTTACCACGTTCTGAGATGAAACGTTCTAGCAATTTAACATCTTTATAATCAACATAATCAATATGATTCGCTGCGATAAAGTCAACTTTCTTACGACGACGTATACCGCCACGACGTTGTGGTTGAGCCATTGTTATTCCTCCTTTAATAGTCTTAGTTTAAAATGGTAAATCATCATCCGAAATATCAATCGGACTTGTCCCGAATGGACCGTTATTGCTGCCAAGATTTGGCGCTTTTGGCGTATCCTGTGCTTGATATGAATTACTGCTGTAAGAGCCTTGGTTTTGCTGCGGTGCATTTTGTCCTTCCACACCACGCGCACTTCTTGATTCAAGCATTTGGAAGCTATCGGCAACAATTTCAGTCACATAAACACGTTGACCTTGATTATTCTCATAGTTTCTTGTTTGAATCCGTCCTGTAACACCAATTAATGCACCTTTTTTAGCCCAATTAGCTAAGTTTTCAGCTTGTTGGCGCCAAATCACACACTGAATGAAATCAGCTTCGCGCTCTCCTGCCTGATTTTTAAATGCACGATTGACAGCTAAGGTAAAGGTTGCAACGCCTTGACCGCTCGGTGTATATCTAAGCTCTGGATCTTTTGTTAGGCGACCTACTAATACAACGTTATTTATCATTTTAGCACCTCTCGTTAAGCTTCCAATTTGACGATCATATGACGTAAAATATCGTCATTGATCTTAGCTAAGCGATCAAATTCATTGATAGCTATAGCTGTCGAAGGAGCTTCAACGTTAATGATTCGGTATAATCCTTCACGGAATCCACCAATTTCATAAGCTAAGCGACGTTTTTCCCAATCCTTTGATTCAACAGTAGCTGCACCGTTATCCTTAAGAATTGCATCAAAACGCTCTACTAAAGCAGTTTTTGCTTCTTCATCAATGCTTGGACGAATAATGTATAAAATTTCGTACTTTGTCATTGATTAACACCTCCTTTTGGTCTGTGTCCCTAAACTTTGTCTAGAGAAAGGAGTAAAATTAATTACTCACAGCTTCCTATTCTACACTATTTAGCAAATAAGTGCAAATCCTAGATGTATTTAATTCAGTCACGCTTTTAGGCAAGTAACACTAGAAAACGGTATACGTGCCAATTTATCTATTTATGAGCATTCCAACCTGACAAAAAAATAGAGCTGTGAGCAAGTCATCAACCCTATTGTTATGTAATTATAAGCAATCACGTGCTTGAAATCTTATTCTTGGGCGCTATCCTTGAAGGTCGGCTTGTAGAAGTTTCGATTTTCAAGTGCGAAAACTCTTGAAGTTGTTTCTCCTGGAGATACTTGACGCAGGGCGCCGCTAAGCATTTGCATCGTTGCATCCATTGTATCAATCTGATGAATTATCTCTGCCTCCATAATTTTTGGACGCACAGGAGAGCCATATTCTAGCAAGCCATGATGACTTAAAATAACATGACGCAGGATTAACACATCTTCTTTATCATCATCAATCTTCAATTCAAAGATAGCTTTTGATATTTCCTCATCAACCAAAACAATATGCCCAATTAAGTTACCACGTAGAGTATACTCTGTACTATCTGCGCCCGTTAGCTCGATGACCTTTGCCAAATCATGCAAGATAATGCCTGAATAAAGCAGTGAGGCATTGAGCTCCGGATAGATTTCCCTAAGCGATTTGGCGATTTTCAACATAGTCGCTGTGTGATACGCCAGCCCTGTTTCAAAAGCGTGGTGATTCGTTTTTGCTGCCGGATAGGTAAAGAACTCATCGTCATACTTTTTAATCAAATGGCGAACAATTCGGTTCCAAATTGGATTTTTTATTTCAAAAATCGTTTGGTTAAGATACTCCTTAAGCTCTGAAACATTAACCGGTGGCTTTTCCTTGAAATCCTCCGGACGCAAATTGACATTATTAGCCAGCTGTAAGGTTAACTGATTAAGCTGTGGCATGCCGTTATATAGCTCTTTTTTACCCTTAACATGAACTACGACACCCGCCTTAAAACGTTCGATATAAATTGGTTGTGCATCCCAAAGCTTCCCATCAATTTCACCAGTATCATCTTGAAAGGTAAATGCGAGATAGTCTTTTCCGGCCTTTGTCTTTCTTAGCTCAGCAGTTTTAATCAATAAATATGTTTCAAAATATTCGTCTATCTTCAATTCTTTTAGTTTTTTCATTAATTTAACACCTCAATTGCTTCGTTATTTGTCTCAAAAAAGAGTTTTATTTGTGAGTCGCTCGAAAAAATAATCAACTGGGAAGCCTTATATTGCTCAAATAGCTCAAAGACACGCAGCTTACGCTTACTATCATAACGCAAAAACGCGTCATCGACAAAGATAGGAAAGTTCAACTTTTTTGACTGAATCAAGGCAAATCTTAGCGCCAAAAGCAGCTGATCCTTAGTTCCCGTTGATAAATCAAGCACTCGCAAGCTTTGCTCTGTCTTTAACCTTACTTTTAATACCTTATTTTCAAGAAACAAATCTTGATAATTGTCATTGGTCAAAAACAGAAAATATTCCTTTGCAAGAGTGAGTATTTCAGGCAAAGTAATCTCCGAAAGCTCCGCTAGAATACTTTGATACGCTGCAATCAAACCACTTTTGAGCGCCCACGTTTCAGTTTTAGCTTCTATTTCACTTTCAAGCGTTGCACGCTGCTGATAAAGCTCGTCTAATGTGCCGTCTGTTTGCAAAAAGTTTATTTCAATTTTAAGCTTGCTTCGCTCGTTTCGGAGATTCTCAAGCTTGATTTGCTGAGCATGAAGTTCATTTTGCCGACGCGCTAAATCAAGTAAGAGCTGCTCAAAATCAACCGGCTGACTTAAGTCAAAATACTGCGCTAATCGTTTCTTCAAATGTTCTAGCTGTTCTCTTTGATTGTTCAAAATCTGCTGTTTTTGTGCTTGCTGGGGAATCTCCTCAAAATCTGGATACTTAATTTTCAACTGTTTAATATCTGCTTCTAGTGCTGCTGCTTGTCCTTTCTTGGTAGCTGTTTGAAGAGAGGTCAGCTGTTTGCGATTAGCCTCCTCTTCTTGATAGAAGATATTAATCTGACTCAGTCTATCAGACAAATCAAGACGAGCTGTCCCTAAAAATGCCGAAATTTCGGCAATAGCCTGAGAAAATTCATCAAGAGCTACTTGATTATCTTGAAGCTGCCGAGTTAATGTGGCGACTTCTTCATTGAGCTGATTGACTTGTAGAAGTCGTTGATTATGCTCACTTGCCGCTTCAAATGTGATAGTTTCAGCAATAACACTAGGCTTCGGATTAAGAAATTTCATCAGCTGATAACCTAGATAGATAATAATTACACTGGCAAAAGCAGCAATTAATGGCTGTTTTCGCAAGACGAAAGCAATTAAGGCACTGATGATAATCGGTATGATGAGATTAATTATTGAAAATGATTGCCGCCCACCCTGCGTTTCATTTTGCGCTAATGCTTGCAAGGCTTGATTGGAGTATAGCTGTCTATTTTCTAATTGATAATCTTGGGCTAAACGATGACTTTCATTTTGCTTCAAGCGCAACGTGTCCTCTAATATCTCGGTCGTCTTTAAGATACCGTATATTTTGGGAATTTCAGCAACTAAAGTTTCTATTTCTCCTTGCTTTTTTATATAAAATGCTTGCTCATCAGTATTTAAACGGCTAAGTATTGATTCCTCTGTCGCAATTTCTTTTAAAATCAATTCCAAAGCACGCTGCGACTCGCTGATTTCCAAATAAGATTGCTCTAATTGCCTTAGCTCTTCTGCTGATAAAATTTGGCTAAAATCAATCGCAGATAGCTCTTTTAGTTGTTCATAGTCCGCCTGATAATCTCGTTTGTGTCGCAGTTCATCGACCGTATGTCGCAGCTTCTTGACGATACCTTCTGACTCTATAAACTGTTGATTGAGCTGATTAATCCGTTCAACATTGGGCAAAAGAAGGTCTGCTTCGGCAATCTTTATCTCAATTTGTTGCTTCAGTTTAGCGAGTTTATCGAGCAATTGATTTAATTCCGGATTTTTGCCGCTGACTTTATATAGCTCAGGAATTTCCTTATTTAAGCTGATAATCTTGCCCGTCAGCTCCTGTGTGCCCATTGAAGCAGTTACCTTCCAGAGTGCTTCAAGCTCATCTTCTCCCATATCCTTCTCAGCATTAATGCTTAGATTTTCTTGGGTGAGCGTATAAACCTTTTCAAACAGTTCTTGGGTCATTGGCGCTAAAAATTCTTCCCACGCCTTAGCGGATAACACTGTCCCGTCCTTAGTAAAATGTACCTCCTGCTTGTTACTACGATTGTTCAACCCACTGCGCTCAACGATATATTGATGTCCCATGTCACTCAAAGTTAGCCTGCCACCGTAAACCTTAGCAGCCAAAGGCTTAAACTCACGATGTGTTTTATCCTTTGCCTTAAAGCCAAAAAGCATAAATTTAATAAAGCTAAATAGTGTGGACTTACCTGCTTCATTTTCACCAAAGATGAGCTGTTTATCGTGCAGAGTAAAGGTCTTTTCTGAAAATTTTCCAAAACCGAAGATTTCTAATTGTTCAATTTTCATTCATTTCCTCCTCAAACGCAAACTCCGAATGAAGCTGTTGTTTAATTTCAAATTTGACCGCTTCAACAAAAGACGTATCAACAAAGGCAAGCTCCTTGATTAACTTATTCTTTAAAAGTGGGGTGAGTATCTCATCTACATCCAGCTGTTCAATTAGCGCCTGCATACGTGTTGCAGTCAAGGGCAGCCTCATCTGTGCTTGCTGGTCATTGGTATTAATAATGGCAATTTTAACGATTCTTTCGTGCGTATATGCTTCAAGCACTTCTCTTAATTCTCCACTTTGAATGCGCAAAAATAATTCTTCAGCAAAAGCAGTGACTTGATTCAGTAAAAGCGAGAAGAAAATTGTCTGGTCACTTTGAGTCGCATATCTGCGCACCGCAGTCCTAATTTCCATAATCGCACTATCCAAGCTATCACTTTCTAAATCAATCGTTAAATCTACCCAACGAACTCTTGATAAATCAATGCTTTCGACAATCAAATCTGTTTTTGTCAATGTAACTAGATTAACACCCGCAGCGGTTTCCTTCCGATTATGCCCGAGCGGTGTCCCTGCATAATAAATATTCTCTGCTAATTTCGTAGGCACATGAATATGCCCTAATGCCCAATAATCATAATGCTTATCCTTAAGCTCGGTTAAGCTAAATGGTGCATAATGCGTGCTCCCCAACTCTCCATGATAGACGCCAATGTGATAATCTGCCTGCGATACTTCTGGAAACTCAGCAACCTTTGAGCTCTCAATCCATGGCTGCTCATAGGAAAAGCCTGAAATTGCAACTGTTTCGCCATTAGACAATTCAAACGTTTTTGTGGCAACGTCCTCACTCATCACTGCAAAAACATTGTCTGAAAATGCTTCGATGAGCTGATTTTTCCGAAGATAATCATGATTACCGAACACTAAAAACACCGGAATATCAGCCTTTTCCAGCTGTTTCAAGCCGTCAAAAAATAACTTTTGTACCTTAAATGATGAGTAGCTTTGATGAAAATTATCTCCCGCTAAAATCACTAATTCAACGCTTTCTTGAATTGCAAAGCTGACAATATCTCCCCAAATCGCTGTCACATCAGGCAAATCATTTGATAAAATACCCTCAAAGGAACGATCTAAATGTAAATCTGCAACATGTAAAAATCTCATTTTCTACCTCAAACTACTTTCATCATTGCTTTCAATTACGCAAACAACACCTGTCTTGAATGCAAAATTAACTGGTTGTGCGATAAATTCATTACTGGCAAAACTTGTAGGCACTAAAATATTCGAGCGAGAAAGCTGATACTTCGCCCCTTTAATCTCAAAATCTAAGGCTGGCAATAATGGTACAAATGCCAAATATTTAAACTGCTCATCACAGGCTATTTTGTGCTCACCCGGCAAAAAATAACGCACGTGATTTTGCAAATCAAATAATTCAATCTGTGCTGCAAAAGGTCTAAATCGCTCCTCTAATGGCAGAAATAAATTGCTTAACAAATGATCTAAACGCCCGCCCGTTGCACCATAAATCAAAATGCGGGCATTCGGAAATTTTTCTATCGCCAGCTTAAGCGCAAGCTGTGTGTCAGTATCAGACTTCTCACTAGCAGTCTGGTAAACTGTTTTAATCTGCGCTTTAAGCCGCTCAAGCTCCTCCTTTGAAACGGAGTCGAAATCTCCTACCGCAAATTCAACAGGAAAGTCATTTTCAACCAAAAATAATGCGCCGTAATCCACACCGATATAGTGTGCTTTAAGCCTCGGCAGCGAGTGAACCATTCCTGAAACAATCACGACATCAACCATGTAGTTGAGCCTTTAATTTAGCAATTTGTCCAGCAGGATTTTCAGAATCATAGATGAAGCTACCCGCAACAAAGACATTTGCACCTGCTGCTTTACATAAGGCAATCGTTGTCTCATCAACGCCGCCGTCAACCTCAATGTCAAAGCTCAACTGCTGCTGCTGACGAAATTCTGCCAAGAACTTCACCTTGTCTAAGGCTTCCTTGATAAAGCTCTGACCACCAAAGCCTGGATTGACCGTCATAACTAAGACTTGATCAACCAAAGAAAGAACATCAAGTATAGCGCCGACCGGTGTCCCAGGATTCAATACGACTGAGGCTTTGATACCTGCTTGCTTGATTTGAAATAAAGCGCCATGGATATGCGGTGTTGCTTCAACATGAATGGAGATAATATCTGCGCCTGCTTTGGCAAAAGCTGTGATGAATTTCTCCGGCTTTTCAACCATTAAATGACAATCCAGCGGTAGCTTAGTAACTGGTCTAATCGCCGATACAATATTTGGACCAAGTGTAATATTATCAACAAAATGCCCGTCCATGACATCAACATGGATATAATCCGCCCCTGAGGTTTCTACTAATTGAATATCTCGTTCCAAATTGGCAAAATCAGCACTTAAAATCGAAGGTGCAATCTTCATTTTTTTCGCTCCGTTCTTTTATTATAGATAGGTTTTCTTTGTTCAATTTCTCCCAATAACTGTAGATAATTATCATAGCGGAATTGGGCAATCTCTCCCTTTGCGACAGCCTTTTTGACTGCACATTCCGGCTCATGCGTATGCATACAGGCTCGAAACTTACAATATCGTCCAGCCTCTGCCAGCTCAATAAATAAATTAGATAACTCTGCCGCTGAGATTTCTCTTAAATCAATGGACGAAAATCCCGGTGTATCAGCAATTAAGCCATCATAAATCTTGTGCAGCTCAACGTGACGCGTCGTGTGTCTTCCTCGCCCTAAATGTTTTGAAATCTCGCCAGTCGCTAGCTTCAAGGTACTATCTAGCGCATTAATTACAGTTGATTTCCCCGCACCTGTCTGTCCGATAAAAACCGAAATCTTATTTTTGAAATAACCCTTTTGCTCAGCAAGCTCTTCAAGATTTAGACAAACCGGATAGCCAATTTGCTGGTACACCCGCTGTATTGCTTTGATTTCCTCACGACTTTTCAGCAAATCTATTTTAGAAATATAAATCAACGGCTGAATATTTTTCGCCTCTAGAATAACTAAAAAACGATCTAATAAATTACTTGAAAAATCAGGTTCAACAGCACTTACCACGACAATCCCCAAGTCAACATTGGCAACCGGCGGTCTAATTAAGGCATTTTTACGTGGCAAAAGCTGTAAAAGATAACCGTCAGTCATATTTGTTGACTCAAATATCACAGTATCCCCAACTAATGGTGTAAGCTTTTTCTGCCGGAAATTGCCACGCGCTCGCGTTTGATAAACCTCGCCCTGACACTCAATATAATAAAAACCGCTGAGTGATTTAATAATAATCCCTTGCAAATATAAACTCCTAACTAAATCTTGAACCCCTTAACCAGATAAGGCGCTTTAAATAACTCTATTCTACCATTTTGAGCGCATAACTAAAAGCCAAGTCTTAAGGCTTTTTTCTTTTGCTGTTATGATTGTTAAGAATATTTGGCACATATCCCTCGGAAAGTTTCCCAATCATTAACCTGTTAATCTAGCGAATTACAAAAAAGTGTAAAGCATCAAAAACGAGGCAGAAAGCGCCAGCATATCATACCAACGTTTCAGCCTCGTAGAAATAATTTTAAATATTTGAAATTTGTAGCCGAGTTTCCAGTGCTCAACACTATAACATGACCGTTTCAGCGAATCTATCCCAGTAGAACAACATCTACACGCTTATCACTTTTTGAACAAATTTATCCTTAGCTGTCAATTATCTGCTACCAAATCACGACTCTATCCTCTTTGCTGCGATACATCTGATCGGTTTTCTTAACATCAAATGCAGTGTAAAAGTCATCAAAGTTTTGCGGTTGAATATTTGCTCTTAGCTTACCGGGTGCGTGAACATCAACAC
>JAISYB010000031.1 GCA_031270215.1 Streptococcaceae bacterium
TCTACGAAAAGAAAACACAACCCATTCAAAAGAGGTGTATGCATTCGAGTTGGTATTATGACCCCTAAAAAACCAAATTCAGCTCAAAGAAAATATGCTAAAGTTAGATTAACTAACAAAAAAGAAGTATTAGCATATATTCCTGGTGAAGGACACAATTTGCAAGAACATTCCGTTGTTCTTGTAAAAGGCGGAAGAGTTAAAGATTTACCTGGAGTTGGTTATCATATAGTTAGGGGAAAATTAGACACACAAGGTGTGACTAAAAGAACTCAACAACGCTCAAAATATGGTGCAAAAAAACAAAATAAAAATGTAACGAAATAACTATGAGAAAAAATCGAGCCGAAAAAAGATTAATATTACCAGATTCTAAATATAATGATTTACTTGTTGCTAAATTTACAAACATGATTATGTATGACGGAAAGAAAGGGTTAGCACAAAAAATAATTTACAACTCTTTTGATATAATTTCGAAGAAAATTTCTAAGAATCCACTAGAAGTGTTTAAAAAGGCAATCGAAAACGCTTCACCCTTATTAGAATTAAAAGTAAGGAGAGTTGCTGGTAGTAATTATCAAGTTCCAGTTGAAGTTGCTCCAGATCGTAAAATTACATTAGCATTGCGATGATTAATTATAAATGCTAGATTGAGAAATGAAAAATCTATGGAAAATAGATTGGCAAACGAAATTATTGATGCTTACAATAATACCGGTGGAACTATTAAGAAAAAAGACGATACACATAAAATGGCTGAAGCTAATAAAGCTTTTGCGTACTTAAGATTTTAAAATTATGTCTCGAAGCTTTCCAATTGAAAAATATCGAAATTTTGGGATTGTTGCACATATCGATGCTGGTAAAACCACAACGTCTGAAAGAATTTTGTATCACACAGGTAAAACACACAAAATTGGAGAAGTTCATGATGGAGCAGCAACTATGGATTGAATGGAACAAGAGAAGGAAAGAGGTATCACAATTACTGCTGCTGCAACATATGCGATTTGGAAAGGGTACCAGTTAAACTTAATTGATACACCAGGGCATGTTGATTTTACAGTTGAAGTTAATCGATCATTACGAGTCTTAGATGGAGCTGTTGTAGTAATTTCTGCTGATAATGGCGTTGAACCACAAACTGAAACTAATTGACGTTTAGCTGATAATTATAATGTACCGCGTATAGTATATGCTAATAAAATGGATAAAGTTGGTGCTGATTTTGATAATTCAATAAAATCATTACATGAAAGACTAGGGGCTAATGGTATTGCGATTCAATATCCTATTGGGCAAGAGGCAACATTTATTGGTACTATTGATTTGGTTGAAATGAATGCTAGAATTTATACCGGCGATAAGGATGAAGATTATAAAATCACAGAAATACCAAATGAATATTTGCAAAAAGCTAAGGAACTAAGAGAAAAAATGCTTGAAGAAATAGTTAACTTTGATGATACGTGTATGGAGAAATTTTTAAACGGTATCGAATTAAGTGTTGTAGAAATCAAAAAATGCATAAGAAAAGGGGTTCTTACAAGTAATTTTTTTCCTGTACTATGTGGCTCATCATTCAAAAATAAAGGAGTAAAAGGTGTATTAGATGCAGTAATTGATTATTTACCTAATCCTCTTGAAGTAAATCCTGCTAAGGGTTTTAATAAAAATGATGATGAAATAACTATTGTTCCTGGTGATGATAAAAAATTATGTGTATTAGCTTTCAAAGTTGCAACAGACCCTTTCGTTGGGCGATTAACATTTATAAGAGTATATTCTGGAATTTTAAAAGCTGGATCATATGTAATTAATACTAACAATGGTGAAAAGGAAAGAATATCACGGTTAGTAAAGATGCATGCTAATAATCGAGAAGAAATTTCGGAAATTTGTTCAGGTGACATATGCGCTGTTGTGGGTTTGAAATGTACTAAGACTGGTGATACATTATGCGAGCCTGAATACAATATTAAACTTGAAGAAATGAAATTTGCTGAACCTGTAATTTCATTAGCTGTTGAGCCAAAAACAAAAGCAGATCAAGAAAAAATGGGAATAGCATTAAATAAATTAGCTGAAGAAGATCCGACATTTAAAACTACAACAAATGAGGAAACTGGACAAACTATTATCTCTGGAATGGGAGAATTACATTTGGAAATAATAGTCGATAGAATGAAAAGAGAATTTAATGTTAATGTTAATGTAGGTAAACCTCAAGTTTCCTATCGTGAAACATTTACAAAAACCGGTGATGCTGAAGGAAAATACATTAAACAATCAGGGGGAAGAGGACAATATGGTCACTGTTGAATAAAATTTGAACCTAACCCTTCAAAGGGTTATCAATTTGTTAATGCTATTGTTAGTGGACGAATACCTCGTGAATATATAAAACCTATTGATATTGGTTTACAAGATGCAATGAAAACTGGTCCGTTAGCTGGATATCAAATGGTTGATATAAAAGCTACAGTATTTGATGGGTCATACCACGATGTTGATTCATCAGAGATGGCATATAAAATTGCTGCATCATTTGCTTTAAAGGCTGCAGCATTGAAATGTGGTTTAGTTCTATTGGAACCGATAATGATGGTAGATGTAATCGTTCCTGATGAATATTTTGGCGATGTAATGGGTGATATTTCATCAAGAAGGGGTAGTATTGATGGTACTGAGCAACGAGGTAATGCTCAAGTTGTAAAAGCAAAAGTTCCACTTGCTAGTATGTTTGGTTATGCAACGGATTTACGTTCATTTACACAAGGTCGTGGGCAATACACTATGGAATTCAGCCATTATATGCAAGCGCCAAAATCTATCACTGATGAAATAGTTAAATCACGCAAGAATACCAATTAATATTGAAAATTTTCCAAACCACTTGTATATCCATATACCTTTTTGCAAAAACATTTGTAAAT
>JAISYB010000050.1 GCA_031270215.1 Streptococcaceae bacterium
AAATCTTCTATATCAACGCCCGGCAACATCTAAATCTCTCCTTTTTGTAAATCAGCTTTATATTTCTTTATAAGCTTGCCTGAGTAAAAACAATAATCCTAGCACTATGGCAATTTCCATTGCTGATGATTTTGCCGCACCAAAGATAATTCCTAAGGTACCGGCAGCAACTAAGGTTATCAGACAAATACTAACCGTTTCTTTAATTTCTCGATTGAAAAATAAAAAATAACAACCTAAAAGAATGATAACTAAGATTATTTGCATTATTTATTGTCCGCCTTTTCGTTTATTTCTATCAATTCTATCCCTAATTCTCGCAGTTTCTGTCGGTATTTATCTGCCGATTGGTAATTGCCTTGCAGCACACAATCCAAAAGTAGCTCCAATGTTTTCTGATACTCTTCTTTTTTCGTCATCAACTTACCTCAAATAATTATAGAAAAATCTTGCCTATTTTGCAAAACTCAATTGCGAACTTTTACCCATTATACACAATTGCTACAATTGGAATGAGAAATATGCTCACTTGTCAACAAAATTATCTCAATTCAGCTCAGGCAGATAGAAGATATGCTATACTAACACCATGGAAAATCAATTATTAAAAAACGGCGAACGTATTGACCAGCTATTCGCCCTCGACGTAAAAGTAATTCAAAGTAAAGATGTTTTCAGCTATTCCGTTGATAGTGTCTTGCTCGCAAGATTCCCGCAGGTGCCAAAGAAAAACAGTTTGATTGTTGATTTGTGTGCAGGAAATGGAGCAGTCGGACTATTTGCCAGTCGAGTAACAGACTGCCCGATTATTCAAATTGAGCTTCAGGAAAAGCTGGCGGAGATGGGCAAGCGAAGCATTTTACTCAATCATTTAGATGGACAAATGACGATGATTAATGACGATTTAAAAAATAGTCTAAGTCATATCAAGCGCTCATCCGTTGATTTAATTTTTTGCAATCCACCCTATTTCAAGCTGGATCAATCGTTTAAGCAAAAACAAAATCAGTATCTCGCTTTGGCAAGGCATGAAGTGACAACTAGTCTTGACGAAGTGCTCTACATGAGCCAGCAGCTGCTTAAGACTGGCGGACACTTAGCGCTCGTCCACCGCCCAGCGCGCTTTGCCGAGATTTTTGACACCTTAAGAAAATACAAGCTTGCCCCCAAACGCATCCGAATGATTCACCCTAAAAAAGATAGCGAAGCAAATATTGTCTTAATTGATGCGATTAAGGACGGCGGAGAGGGCAGCATTAGGTTTCTTCCCAGTCTGATTATCCACGGAGAAAATGGCGACTATACTGATGAGCTAAAGGAAATTTATTATGGCAAATGAGGCTTATTTTTATGTTTTGAAATGCCGTGACAACAGCTTTTATGGCGGCTATACAACGGACGTTAATCGTCGACTTGATGAGCATAACCGAGGTATTGGTGCAAAATATACCAGAGGACGCACGCCGGTAAAGCTCATTCATTCAGAAAAATTCAGTAGTAAAAATGAAGCCATGAGGGCGGAAGCTAAATTTAAAAAGCTAAGTAGAAAACAAAAAGAAGCTTATCTAAATCAGCAATAAATGCGCCTGATAGCTCCCGATTAAAAACGCCATGTTGGACAAGAACATGACGTTTGAAAGGGGGCTTTTTTGAAAATTGCTATAATAAAACTATCCGCCTTATCTTTTTCTAAAGGCGTTAAGTGTACTACCGGGTGCTGACTTACCTTTTTCAATCAATCTGATTTGAATGGCTTCTAAACGATAGCCAAAGCCTGCCGTTCCTGATTGAGCATCGTTTTTCGCCCAGCCCATCCAGCCAAAATTTTGAGCATGGACTCGGTAATAAACATCATAATACTTACTCATCTCGCCGGTTAGCTTAATCTGAATCGCTTCAAGTCTTAATGCCTTACCGCTGGTGCCACTAAGAGCGTTATTAGACACATAGCTTTGCCAGCCGATGTTTTGAACATGCGTCCGGTAGCTGATATTTCCTGAATATTTTTTATTTTGCAGCTGTATACGAATGCTTTCCAAGCGATAGCTAAGTCCACTTGTGCCGCTCACTTCACCGTCCTTAACCGCAGCCTGCCAACCAATATTTTGAACATGTGTCTGATAGGAAAGCAGCGCTTGTTTAAATGCGCCGTCGCTACTGGTGTAAACTCCTGGCTGTGTCCCACGTTTAACGAGCCTGATTTCAATTGCTTCCAAGCGATAGCCAAAGCCTGCTGTTCCTGCATTTTCACCATTCTTTGCCCAAGATAGCCAACCAAAGTTTTGAGCATGCACACGGTAATAAACGTCATAGCTTGCCGCAAGATTGCCAGTTAGCTTAATCTGAATCGCTTCAAGCCTTAATGCCTTACCACTAGTGCCACTAAGGGCATTATCAGAAACATAGTTTTGCCAGCCGATATTTTGAACATGCGTCCGGTAGCTGATACCTCCTGTTTCCGGCAAATTTGTTAGTTTAATGCGAATAGCTTCCAAGCGTAACGCTTTACCACTTGTGCCGCTTTGCGCACCGTCTGTCTTATAATCCTGCCAGCCAATATTTTGGACATGAGTTTGATAGCTTACATGTGGTGTTTTGGCAGTCACAGTGACCTTGGTCGTTGCCGTCTTTGCGCCATCTGAGGTCTTAACCGTAATCGTTGCCGTACCCACCTTTTTGGCTGTAACCTTGCCAGAGCTATCAACTGTTGCCACAGAAGTGTCTGATGTTGTATAGCTGAGTGCTTTATTTGTCGCATTGCTTGGAAGAACCGTTGCTGTAAGCTGGCTGGTACTTCCTAACTCAATGGTCGCCGTCTGTGGCGCGAGTGTCACACCGCTAACTGGATAATCCCGCCATCTTGCGTAATAAGTCACATTACCAACAACCTTGGTTAAGGCACTAATTTGTTCACCACCGGAAAGCGCCGTATACCAACCGACAAACTGACGGTTTGCTTGAGAGATAGAAGGTAATGTGCCGATATACGTCCCTGCTTCAACCTTACGCACACTCAGATTCGCAGTTGCTCCGTTGCCATTAAAGGTTGCCGTCATGGCATAAGGCAACTGATCCGCATAGCCCATAAATGGCACACCAATCTCAACCTCACTGCTGAGCGTTGGGATAAAACGAATAAAGCCTTCGACAAAATTATTTCC
>JAISYB010000003.1 GCA_031270215.1 Streptococcaceae bacterium
CCTATCTTTCCCCTTCTAACGCTTCTCCGGCTCCCTTGCGAGACAACTTCGGTCGGTTGACCAAAATAACCGGAACATAGCTCGTGGTCGGTGCGGCTCGTTACTCCTTACACCAGAGGGACTTGTTCCCCAACAGGGCGAGTCGACAGGGCGACCCCAGACTGGCAGACTCACCCTCAATTCCGCTGCGGTTTGCGCAGTCGCATCACAAATATAATCCGATAAAGCGTCAAGAGAGCAACTGTTAAGAAAAAAAAACATCATTTCATTCTAACAGTTGGGAATACGGCTCTTTCTTTACATTAAAGTTGGCTGGCTAGGGTGTTGGCCGGTAGAGATGTTTGGCTGGTTGTAGGTGATGATGCTGGCCAAGGTACCGCCTAAACAGCAATCAGAATACGTTCAGACTCAGACATACATGCAGGAAATTTATTTGTCTCATCCGAAAAGCTTTTGATTTCCTGCTTAAAGCTGGTTTATAATTATAGTCAATAGCATTGGCCAGTCACAATGGCGCCCCTTTTTGGCCAGCAATTATTTTCTTATTTTCAGAAAGTTCAATTGTAAATAAGGCTTGATTATGAAATTATTACCGATTGGCAAACAAACTTTTGATCAAATAATTAATGGTGGCTATATTTATGTTGATAAAACTGAACTTATTTACAAAATTATTTCATTAGATAAACCTTATTTTTTGTCAAGACCAAGGAGGTTTGGAAAATCTTTATTGCTCAGTACCATTGAACATATATTTTTGGGCCATCGGGATCTTTTTAAAGGGCTGTGGCTAGATGACCCAAAACCTAGGACTCATTCAGAACCTACACCTGAATATGACTGGCCAATACATCCGGTAATACACTTGGATATGAGCGCAACCAATAAGACCAGTCGGGTGGCGCTAGATCAAAGTATAAAGGAACAGCTGTATTGAATCGCTTTCGAGAAAAATGTTTCAATTACAGGAGAAAGTCCTGTCAGTTTATTCAGTGCCCTGATCTTTGAACTATATCTGCAATCTGGTAATGTAAGAGTGGTTATTTTGATCGATGAATACGACGCTCCTATTATTGACAACATTGAAAATGAAGATCTAGCCAAAGAAATGCGAAAATCTCTCCAAGAGTTTTACGCTGTCCTTAAAAGCTCTGAAAATAACATAAGATTAATTTTTATCACGGGAGTCTCTAAATTTACACAAGATGCTATTTTTTCTAAACTCAATCATCTTGATGATATAACTCTTAATCCTGATTATGCTAATATCTGCGGTTTTACTTCAGATGATATAAGTATATATTTTAATGAGTATTTAATTAATTTTTTAGATGATCTAAAATCTGATGAATCCATGCAGGTTGAAGCGACAACAGATGACTTGATTAACGAAATTCTGGCTTGGTATAACGGCTATAGTTGGGACGGAAAGACTAAACTCCTAAATCCTTTTTCACTTATCAAGCTTTTGGACACTAAGGATTTTTCTAATTTTTGGTTTGAAACAGGAAGTCCTTCGTTCCTTATGAATATAGTCAAAAATAACCGTACATACTTTAAATTATTTCAAAAGGATCAAGCTATAACCGCTAACATAAATGTGTTAGATATAGGAAATTTTTCAGCTCAATCGTTAATGTTTCAAACTGGATATTTAACTGTTAATTATATAAAACGTATTAATAAAACAAAAAACTATTTTCTCACTTTTCCTAATCATGAGGTTCGCTCTTCATTTTTCGCTTATCTTTTGGCCGATATAACTTCCTGCAATAGTCATTACGAGCTTTGGATAAAGGCAGAAGAACTTCGGGCAGCTTTAATCCAACAAGATGCTGAAAAAGCGTCTTTAGCTTTCAGTATCTTCCTGGGGACAATCCCTTGGTCAAAGGACGTTCAAGCGGATGGTTACTATCATACAATTTTTTTTATGGCCTTAGGCCTGATAGGGTAGCCACTTGAGGTTGAAGTCGCAACTGGAAATGGAGTTATTGACGCTGTGTTGGAAGTGGCCGGAGGAAATATCTTGGCCATTGAAATGAAGCAGGTAAAATTACCTGGAAAATCAGTACAGTTACTGGCCAGACTGATGTTATGGCTGACGTTAAGGATGATGTATTTAATACCGGCGAACAAACTTCTGAAGCTGAGGAACCCAAACCAACTGAAGAGGAGTTGACTGAGATCAATAAACTTCTTGATGATGGTATTGTACAAGCCTTTGAACAGATAAATAGCAGAAAATATACTGATAAATACCAAGTAATAGATATAAAAATAACTAAGATCGCTATGGCAGTCTGCAAAAGGACATATGTACGTGTCGTATTTAATAATATTTGATTTATTATTTTAATTTATGTAAACTAATATAAAAATTTAATGACATTTTTTAGTCAGAGAATAAAAAATGTTAACCCTACCTAAAAAGTAACTAAACATGAAATAAAACACTCTTTTACCCCGCTAAATTTTGATACATTACCAATAACTTAGCTACACATACCTCTTCATCTTCCATATCTTTCACCGACAAACCATACAACTTCGCTACGGCACGATCCAAGGCTTTGTGTGCATTTAGCAATTCAGACGGCATAGTCAACGGATCATACAAATCTGCCAGACTACTATCTGGAAACCTAGCTCTCACATCAAGAATACCCTGAGCATATTTCTCAATCTCATTCCGTTGTTTGTCCGTTGCAACTGGCCAAGGAAAATTATTGTAAACTATATTAACAGAATAACAATAACGCATTTCAAATCGACCACAAATTACTCGAACCCAGGCCATATGTACACTAGAGGTAAGAATACCAAAATGATATAACTTTGCGTCCCTAGCAATTTTCACTCGATTACTAGCAAGAACATCTGATGACATAAACCCAATAGGAACATACTGCCTAGTCTCAGAAGATATCTCAGGTATGACAAAATACTCAGACTCAGGTAAATTCTCTACCAGAAACCGCAAAGGTACATCGGCAATTGCCCGAGTTCCATTTCTTTTGCTGTTACTTCTGAAAAGACGAACAGCACTTATACGTTTCAAACATTCTGGCATTCTACGCAATTCATTAGGCAAACAATTTCTTAAAAACAAATAATAACGAAAATGTCCATTAATAAACTCATCTGCTCCCATCCATTTTCTAAAAAATTTTTCAGATAAAGGCTCTTTACATATAAACTCTCGCATTTCATTTTCAGTGAATAAAAAATGCCCCCCATCTATAGGTTGGTTGCCTATACCTAATACAGGAACATCACATATAGGATGTTGACGACTCTCAATAAACACTGTCGGCGCTTCAAGCAAATACTGATTAATATATGGCTCTGTTTTTATATAGCTAAATCCTATAATTACAACAAAGACCGCCGCTTTTCCTTTCGCCTCATTAGACCACTTAAAAGAGCGAATTCCAAAATTAATATACACACCTCTCTCCATAAGAGATTTCCAAAGTATTGCTGGCTGTTCTCCCTGGGTTATACTATTTGTTGATACAAACGCACATTGAATTTGTGTGCCAAATATATAATCACTAGCCTTTTTATACCAGGCAGTTACATAATCAAGATTGCCTAAACCCTTCAAATCATCAAAAATCAGCTTCATATCTTCCTTTTGCTCTGCTGACATTGTCCTGGAACCATTAAAAGGAGGGTTCCCTAAAATATAAGACAAATCAGACTTAGGTACAACAGACTCCCAATCAATATGCAACGCATTTCCCTGAACTATGTTAACACCTAGAGTAAATGGCAATCGGACATAAGACTTTCCAAAATGAACCGACACCAAAAGATTCATTTGGTGATCCACTAACCACATTCCAACCTGAGCAATCTGACACGGAAAATCTTCTAATTCTATCCCATAAAACTGGCCCACATTTAACTTTAACCAAACATGAAGATTAACCTCCGGCGTCTTCCAAAACAATATTTTAATAACATCTAATTCTAACTTACGTAACTCTCTATAAGTTATAATTAAAAAATTTCCACACCCGCAGGCTGGATCTAAAAATTTCATCTTTGAAATCTTTTCATGAAAATATCTTAAAGCTACTGGATCTAATTTAATCCTTTCAAACTCGGCCCGTAATTCATCCAAAAACAAAGGACCTATCAATTTTAGAATATTTTCTTCACTTGTATAATGCGCTCCCATCTCACGCCTTTGTTGTGGACTCATTACACCTTGAAACATCGCACCAAATATGGCTGGACTAATTTTACTCCAATCGAAATATACACAATCTAGCAAAATCTGACGCATTTTTTTGTTAAACTCTGCTGATGGCAACGTATCTAAAAATAAACTCCCATTAATATATTGAAAGCATTTCAATTCATCATCTAAAAGTGTTCTTTTGTCTCTTTCTTTTTTTGATAAATTCAAAACTTCAAACAATTTAGAAATTCTAGCCGATAAATCTGAACCATCTACCTTTGATTTTTCAATATAAGCCCTAAACTTATTCTTTGGAAAAATACCCGTATCCTCAGCAAATAAACAAAACAAAAGTCGGACTAAATAAACCTCAAGAGCATGGCCATCATAACCATGAGACTTTAAAGCATCATGCAATTTCGCCATCTTTTCTGTAGCTTGTAAATTGACCTCTATTTGATCCTCATACGCCGTCTCAGACGTAAAACCCGCAATCTCAGCAAACCTATGTATATTCTTATATAATTCTGAAACTTTAATATGAAATTCTTGCTTTGTTAACATATATTGCAATTTAATTGTTTCAAAATCACTAACAATCAAGTATTTAGGTGCAGATTCAGACGGTAACTTAGCATAATATTTATACAATTGCTTCTTGACCTCAGCTAAACTTTTCCCAGGGCTTTTCATCTCAATCCCTAACATCCCTGACCATAAATAATCCATACGATCATGACCAACACGTTCTTGAAAAACACCCACCTCTCCCGCAATCACACCAAAACACGACAAAAAATCAGTAATAAATTGCTGATCTTTCTGACTTTCAAGACCCTTAAAATCTCGCCAATCTTTAGAAAAATTAAGCAATCTTCCTTTGATTATATTCCAATCGAGCATTATGTTTCCTTATTATAAATATATGTTTACTTAGAAGTTAAAAAAAAATTGAAATATCATAGAACAAATTCACTATGCCACACCTTTATATATTTTTCAAATCCACCAGAATTTTGCTCAAAAAGGCGTATTTTTGGTAGTTAACACTTATCAAATCGATGATGTCCCATCATATCTTCCAAAGCACATAACTCAAATCCATCCGGCAAGTTATAATAAACAGTAGCCAGCCAAACTCTCGTCAGAAGGAAAATTGAGAAAGGCAAACAACATGAGGATCGTAATGATCAGTTTCTTTTTATTGAATCAACTTGCAAGAAGGCTTTAAATAAAGGGAAGCCTGTTATATCAGTAGACACAAAGAAAAAGGAAATTGTAGGAAACTATAAG
>JAISYB010000051.1 GCA_031270215.1 Streptococcaceae bacterium
GATTCTCGTCACCCGCTTTACCAAGATATTGGTAACTTCTATTTAGGGCCTATAGCTCAGCTGGTTAGAGCGCACGCCTGATAAGCGTGAGGTCGATGGTTCGAGTCCATTTAGGCCCACTTAATCTGTGAAGATTATATTTTTGGGGAAGTACTCAAGAGGCTGAAGAGGCGCCCCTGCTAAGGGTGTAGGTCGGGAAACTGGCGCGAGGGTTCAAATCCCTCCTTCTCCGTTATGGTCCGTTGGTCAAGGGGTTAAGACACCGCCTTTTCACGGCGGTAACACGGGTTCGAATCCCGTACGGACTATACAGCTCAATTGAGCGCAAGCAGTTTAGACAGGTTTTCCGTTTTGGAGAGCTTGTTTTATTTTTGTGCGCCAGACATGGCAACTAACTAGGTGGTGCAAGTCCGCTGCGAGGGCACACATCAGCCAATCGTTAGAGAAACCTAAGGTGCCACTCGTGACTTCTATAATTTGTGATAAAGGAAACTGGACAGCAGTATTTAACGATGTAGCAATTGGGAAATTGATGTTTTTACGGTTGTTCGGAACCCCTGAGGCAGTTTACGGAAAAGCTAGTGGCAACGTGCCTTAGCGGGTTTCCCTTAGGGGCTGACTAGCCGGCATTCGTTGTTCCTCGTGAATTACGAACATTAAACAGAGGGGCAAACTTTGTCCCAGCCGCTATAGGAGGTTAAATAATGAGATTGAGCAAGTACAAAATTGAATTAAGACTCAATTTAATATTTTTGATGATTGAAAAATTTCAGCGCTGATAGACGATATATATTTAGAACATTGGCGGCGCCATATATTCATTTTTTGGAAGTTTTCGACCTTTATTACTGAAAAGGAACAGAAATCTTGATTACTATGTCATTAAATTTGAATATCTTACAATAACAATCTTTCAGTTATCCTTGCAAGAATGTGGTAAAATGGGTTAAGAAGTATTTTACAGCGTAAATAGTGTGTGGGGGATAAGACGGTGCAAATTTACTATAATTCATGGCTTGAGAGCTTTAAGCGGCCTTTTGGTGCAGTAAAAGTTGGTAATAAGGTTAAATTTAAAATTTTAGTAGAAGCTAAGGGACAGACGAAGGTTCAATTGGTTATCCGTAAGGAAAATGAAAGTTATGGTAAGGAATATCATGAGATGCGTTGTGTGAATGAGAAATACTATGAATTGACTTATCTATTGTCTGAGAAGCAAGGGTTATATTTTTATTATTTCAAAGTAATCAATGACAACGAACACAGCTTTACAACGCTGGTTTATGCCTCAAATGGTGGTTGCGGTGGAGAAGGACGAATTTATAATGATAGTAGCGAAGCGACACCATTTTCTTTGACCTGCTATACAAAAGATGAAACACCACCGAAATGGTATCGTGATGCCGTATTTTATCAAATTTTCCCAGATCGATTTTTCAATGGGGATTATCATTTGATGGAAAATAACCAAAAAAGGAATGTTTTTTTCTATGGTAAGACGAGCGATGAACCGCTATACATCAAAGATAGTGCAGGGGATATTGTGCGTTGGGACTTCTATGGAGGTAATCTTGCAGGAATTATCGAAAAAATTCCTTATCTCAAAAATGAACTTGGGGTAACAGCGATTTATCTCAATCCGATTTTTGAAGCTTTTAGCAATCATCGATATGATACGGCTGACTTTAAAAAAATTGATTCACTTTTAGGTGATGAGGCGACATTTAAAAAATTGGTTAATACATTGCATGAGAATGATATGCAGATTGTCTTAGACGGTGTTTTTTCTCATGTTGGTAGACGTAGCAAGTATTTTAATGCTGATGCTAGCTTTGGTGCAAATATTGGCGCTGCACAAACGAAGGATAGCCCATATTATCCATGGTTTAAGTTTATAAACTATCCAAATGACTACAACTCTTGGTGGGGGATAAAAGATTTACCTGAAATTGATAAAAATAATCCGCAATACCAAGAGTATATCTTTGGTGATATTAATAGTGTATTGGCAAAATGGAACAGTTTTAACATTGATGGTTGGCGATTAGACGTTGCAGATGAGCTACCTGATGATTTTATTCGTGGTATTCGTGCAAATTTAGAAACGCACCCAGACAAAATCTTGATTGGTGAAGTTTGGGAGGACGCCTCACGAAAAATCGCTTATGATGAACGGCGTGAGTATATTTTGGGAAATGCTTTGCATGCCTGTATGAATTATCCATTTCGGTCGATTATTATTGATTATTTAAATCAAACTAGCACAGCGGAGGATACGGCGAAAGCATTGACTGTATTTCAAGAGAATTATCCAAGTGAAGTTTTTTATAATAATTTCAATAATATCGGTAGCCATGATACAGAGCGAATTTTTACCGTTTTAGGCGAAGATGTGAAAAAGCTTGATTTAGCAGTGGCAATGTTATCGGTATTGCCGGGTGTGCCTTGTTATTATTATGGAGATGAAAAAGGGTTAACTGGTGAAAAAGATCCGGATAATCGAAAATTCTTTCCGTGGCAGACGGCTAATACAGCTATTTTCGATTCCTTTAAATTCTGGATTAAGCAGAGAAAAGAGAATGATGTGATACGGCACGGCAAATTTGTTGTATTCCATTTTCAAAGTTTGTTTGGTATTATGCGCTACACTCAAGATGAGCTTTTCGTTTACTTAGTTAACAATAGTGATGACATGGTTGAAATTGATACATCGGAGCTTATTTTTACAAGAGAATGTCCGATTTCGGAGGAAGAATTAAAGCAATTATTGAATCATCAAGCCCTTGAAGGAAGAAGCAATAAGTGGTTGCGGCATGATTTGAAACTATAAAAATATTTTGAAGTATGTTAAAATCAATGAGTATTACTTGCTGGAGGAGGTTGCGATGGAACAAAGGAAAATGGTGCAGAATGTTATTGCCAAGGTAAGTTTTCCATTTTTTGCAGACAACGATGTTGTTTTGTTTGACGAAGGCGACTCTTTTTTCCAAGATGAATTGTTAATTACGGACTACTCGGATAAATTTGATGTGATTCCACCACGGAAAAATGCTGCGGAGCAGCTGAGCAAAATCACTCAATCATCAGTGGTATTTGACCAAGAATTTGCGATTAAAAATACTTTAGAAGAGAAAAAAAACGCACGTGCAATTGATTTAGACCTTGCACACGCTAAATATCAAGCAAGCCGTCTAAATAAGAAAGCAGCATTTGTTCAACGACGCAGCGGGATTAGAGAGAAAAAAAATACTGTTTTTAATCCGGTGCAACTGCCAACCAAAGCAATTGCTAAAAAGCCCAATGATTTGGTTAAAAAATACCAGTCAAATCAGGAAGAAATGACAAAAAAGCAAATCTATTCAGGTGGCTTAAATCGATTTAAACCGCGTGCGCCGCTACCACAATTGGCAAAGCAGGACGCAAGAAAGCTTGAGAATGCGATTGATGAATCAAAAATAAAGCAAGCCTTCCAGAAAGAATTACTGTTTGATTTTGATGCTAAGGCAAGCGAAGAACTCAGAGCAAAAATGCAGGAATCAACTCAGGGCGATGAGGGAAATATTTGGCAGGTCGGTGCCCCACGTATTTCTGCCAAACAGAAAAAAGCGATTGTCACCGCTACAAACAAAGACTATGTTAATTCCAGTCAAGCTATGGTTTATAGTGGAGGACAAAGCAAAACAATCTTTAATACAGGCGGCTATCAACCTGTTTATACGCAGAAGCAACGGATTGCGAAGGCACAAGACGAGGTGGCAAAAGCCTTACATTTGGAGCAAACGGTTGATCATACGGCGAAAACAAAGATTTCACCTAACGCAATTGAGCGCTTTGGTAAAGTCTAGCAATGATTGTTTGAAATGAATAACAACAACCTTTGAGCTTGTGTCATTCGCAGGCTCAAAAATTATGTTAAAACTAGGAGCAAAAAAGATGACAACTTATTATTTTATTGGCATTAAAGGTGCCGGAATGAGCGCATTAGCCCTTTTATTACATGAATTGGGCGAAGAAGTTTTGGGAAGTGACTATGATAAATATTTCTTCACGCAGCGTGGTTTAGACTTGGCTGGAGTTAAGATTTTATCGTTTAATGCTGATAATATTCAAAAAGATTACACTGTTATCGCAGGCAATGCATTTAAGGACGATCATGAGGAAATTGTACGAGCGAAGGCGTTGGGACTGCAGGTTCAGCGTTATCATGAGTTTTTAGGTAAATTTATGGCACGCTATACGAGTATCGGTGTGGCAGGAGCACATGGTAAGACGTCAACGACTGGTTTATTGGCGCATGTTTTAAGCAATGTGACTGATGCAAGCTATCTAATTGGGGACGGAACAGGTCACGGCAATCCAAACTCGAAGTATTTTGCCTTTGAATCTGATGAATATGAAAGACACTTCCTACCTTATCATCCTGAATATACAATTATAACCAATGTTGATTTTGATCATCCGGATTACTATAAAAATATCGAGGATGTTTTTGATGCATTTCAAACCTATGCCAAGCAAATTAAGAAAGGTATTTTTGCTTATGGCGATGATATTTGGCTGCGTAAGCTTGATGCGGATTGTCCGATTTATTACTATGGCACCAGTGAGTCTGATGACTTTAGAGCGGTTAATATTACACGAACAATAACAGGCTCTTCCTTTGATGCTTTGTATCAAGATAAACTAATCGGTCATTTCACTGTGCCAACCTTTGGTTTTCATAATGTCATGAATACTCTAGCAGTCGTTGCTGTATCGTATATTGCAGGTATTGATATGACTGCGGTGGCTAAATCCTTAGTGACGTTTGCAGGCGTTAAGCGGCGTTTTAGTGAACGAATTGTATCTGATATGATTATCATAGATGATTTTGCCCATCATCCAGCAGAAATTACCGCCACCTTGGATGCTGCGAGGCAAAAGTATCCTAATAAGAAGATTGTAGCGGTTTTCCAACCACACACCTTTACACGAACAATCGCTTTACTAGATGACTTTGCAATTAGCTTAAATTCAGCAGATGAGGTTTACTTGGGGGAAATCTACGGTTCAGCGCGTGAAGTCGATCATGGCAGTATTAAGATTGAAGATTTGGCAGCAAAGATTGATGATCGTAAAGGCGGAATTATCTTGTCAGAGGATAATGTATCCCCGCTCTTAGACCTTGAAAACTCAGTCGTTGTCTTTATGGGGGCAGGGGATATTCAGAAATATGAGCGTGCCTATGAGGAGCTACTTGCCGGCACATCAAGAAATACACAATAAAAATAGACTAGATAAATACCCTCGATTAGCTCAATAAGCTTGAGTTAACCGAGGGTATCTTTGTGATAGATGGCTTAAGTAGAACCGATATAAAGTTGAAATAATTAGCTCTATATCACGGCGCACTCTCTATCTCTAGCGCATTATTTTTATTTCAAATAGTATTTGTCTTGAATCTTTAATTTGTCATCAAAGTCGTAAACTAATGGTGGGAAGTTTGGAATTTCAACGTCCATAATTTCATCATCAGACAATTGTTCGATATGTTTAACTAGAGCACGAATTGAATTGCCGTGCGCGCCGACAAAGACGTCCTTGCCTTCCTTGAGTGCAGGTGCAATCTTATCTTCCCAGAATGGTAGTGCGCGCTCTAAGGTTACCTTTAGGTTTTCAGCATCAGGAACAACGGAATCATCAAGTAATGCATAGCGGCGATCCGTATGTGCTGAGTATTGATCATCTCTAGGCATTAGCGGTGGTAATGTATCATAAGAACGGCGCCAGATATGCACTTGCTCATCGCCATGCTTTGCAGCGGCATCTGCCTTGTTCAAGCCTGTAAGTCCACCATAATGACGTTCGTTTAAACGCCAAGATTTTTCAACAGGAACCCATAATTGGTCTGAGTATTCTAAAACATAGTTGGTTGTTTTAATTGCGCGCTTTAAAACAGAGGTGTAAGCAATATCAAATTCGATACCTGCTGCCTTAACTAACTTACCAGCTTCAATTGCTTCGTTGATACCTTGTTCAGCTAAATCTACATCAGCCCAACCAGTGAATAAATTTTCTTGATTCCAAACGGATAAACCGTGACGTGCAAAGACTAATTTTGCCATTTTAAAAATCACTCCTTCTTATTATTGCTAACTCATGGTTAGCATTTCTTCCATTTCTTAAATAGTTTACTATGAATTACTTTAAATTTCTACCCTTATCATCTTTTATCAAATATTTATAGACTGCACCGACAGAGATTTTAAGCTTATCAGCAGTCATTTGAATGGTATGATTCCTTTTGTGATACAATTCATTGATTTTTTCGATTGTCTTATCATCAATACGAGGTCTGCCAAGGACAGTCTTGCGTTTTTTCGCTTGATTAATACCGATTTGAATTCTTTTTTGTAAAAGTTTTTTCTCCATTTCGGCAAGACTTAGGACGTTTTGATAGAAATTCTTATTTTTTTCGGTATCAACGCCTTCTTTAAGCGCAATCAGGCGAATGTCTTTTGTAATCAATTGCGGAATGATTTCTCCAAGCTGTCTAGTGGACTTCTGGATAGTTAAAAGCTCAGAAATAACGATTGTATCCTTAATATTGAGCTTACCAATAAACAAGGCAAAGTCATTGCCTTGGAAATATTGCTCGCAGGGATAATCAGCAAGATTAGGACGTTCGTCTGATTGATGAATAAAGCCAATGACTGCCAAGAAAAACACCTACCTTATAAATATTAATGACGATATGCTTTGATGTAGAATAATGAAATAAATACTGCTGCGCCTACTATATTTCCTAGATAAACAAAGGCGAAATTACCAAGAAGCTGCATCAAGGTTGCTTTACCTAGTATCACTGCAAATGAAACGATGAAGACATTTGCGACACTATGCTGAAAACCAATCGCAACAAACGTCATGACCGGAAACCAAATTGCAAGGATTTTGCCAGCGCCGTCCTTTGCGGCATAACAAAGCCATAGCGCTAAACCGACAAACCAGTTACAACCGATTCCTGAGATGAAGGCTTGTAGCGGGGTGGCACTTATCTTAGCATTTGCCACCGCAAGAGCTTCGGTGAGATAATCACCGCTAGTTAAGAGCCCGACCACATCACCAAAGAAATAAGAAACAAATAATGCGCCAAGAATATTACCAAAAGTAATCACTGTCCAGTTCTTAAGCAGGTCAGTCAGTGTTAGTTTTTTAGCAAATAAGCCAGCGGAGATGACCATCATATTGCCGGTAATTAATTCCCCTCCGGCAAGTAAGATGACGATTAAGCCGACTGGGAAGACACATGCACCAATGAATGAAGCAAATCCGCCCCATTCCTCAACGACACTTGCGATGACTCTGACATAAGCCAAGTAGCCAAGTGCAATCATTGCACCGCCGATAAATCCTAAAATCAATTTGCTTTCTAGCGGTTTATGAATCTTTTTTTCTGCCATTTCAAGCGTTATTTCTAAAGTTTCTTCTGGAGTTCTCACATTACACCTACACTTCTAAAGTTTTTGGACCATCTGGATAGCCGACAATCACCCTTGAAACTAAGTTGATGAATAGTCCATGTTCAACAACGCCGACAAACTTATCCAAATTATCCGCTAGCTCCTTGGGATTTTCAATTCTATCCAAATGTAAATCAATAATATAATTTCCAGATTCTGTTTTCAATAATTTTCCATCATTTGTTGTTCTAAATGTTGGGTTATATTCGTTTTCTAGGAATTTATTGAATAATTGCTTGCTGCCAAAAGGGATAACCTCGACTGGTAGCGGGAATTTTCCAAGCTTTTGCACAAGCTTGGTGTGATCAACAATCCAAATCACTTCTGAGGAGTAAGCGGCGACGATTTTTTCAAATAATAAGGCTGCACCTCCACCTTTGATACCTGAGAAATCTGCTGCAATCTCATCTGCACCGTCAATTGTTAAATCAATGTGTGTCACCTCGTCAATTGGGATTAACGAAATTTCCAATGCTTCGGCAAGCTTTTGAGTTTGCGTAGAAGTCGTTACACCAACAATCTCAAGTCCTTCTTCTTGTACGCGCCGTCCCAGCTCCTCAATCATGTAATTAGCGGTTGTTCCAGTGCCAAGCCCTACAACCATTCCGCTTTTTACATGACTTGCTGCCAGTGTGCCAACCATTTTTTTTAAATCCATCTCCTGCCTCCTAATTTAGATAAGATACCTGCGTTATTATTTTAGCATAAGTTGTATGAAAAAAGACGGCGGAATTAATTTTGAGGGCAATGCTAAAAAATAAAAATCTAGTGGAATGCCCCAAAAATAAAGATTAAAGAGATAACTCACAGACTCAAAAAGCTATGAATTCTCAAATCAGGAGATTTCATAGCTATTTAAATTAGTAATTAAAGCGTACGTATTGATTTTGTCAGAAAGGTAATTTCTACGTCGTTGTTGCAGTGTCCCTCGTGAATCACAATTAGAAAGGCAAATTCTAGAAAATTTTCAGGAATTTGAGCTCTATCTATTGGTAGGGTAAAGAGGTGACAAATTGTCTTAGCTCAATCGTTCTTCCTTAACATAGTCTATCGGCAGCCATTCTAGGACACGATTGATTTGCTTTGCCCAATAATACCATTCATGTGTGCCGTCAGCACTTTCAAAAGTAAGATCATAGCCCAGTGGTTTCAAATCGGCAGCCATTGATAAATTAGCTGGATATAAAAAGTCCTGATGTCCGCACCAAAGGTATAGCTTCGGTAGCTTTTGTCCTTTGTCGACCTGCCCCTTGGCTGCAATACTTAGATTTTCATCTGTTGTCAGTAATTGAGGAAAGTCTCCGAAAACACCATGCCAGTATTCTTTTGTTCCCAGCTCATAAGGGTCAACATCCTTAAAGGCGATTGCGCCAGAAAGACTTGCCGCATAGCTGAATTGCTCTGTTAAAAATGCCAGCTTCAAAGCGCCGTAGCCTCCCATTGACAATCCTGCGACAAAGTTTTTCTCACGGCTTTTGGCAAGCTGAGGGAAAAATTGCTGGATTTTTCTTGGAAGCTCAATTGCTAATGCGTCAAAATAATTTAAACCGTATTGTGTATTGCTATACCAGGCAAGGTCAGTTGAAGGCATGACAACAGCAAGCTTAGTGTGGCGAATTAATCTTGCGATAGCTGTTCGCTTGAGCCATGTGTTGTGATTGCCTCCCATACCATGCAATAAATAAAGGACTGGTGTATCCTCCAGTGTTGCGCCCTCAGCTAAATCAACCAAATCTGGAAGGATGACATTAACATTTCTGTCCATGCCCAAAACCTCAGAGTGATATTCAATATTAAAGATTGCCATTCGTTTTCCCCTTTCGTATAAAACTAGTTTACTATAAATAATTTGTAAAGGTAGATAGAAAAAAACTCTTAAGTGATTAATTTTTTGAAATCAAGCCGTCTGTGACATTGAAAATAGTCAAATCATTAGGCAGTCCTTTTAAATGTTCAAGCGTCGTCGTGGTGACAAAGGTCTGAGTTTTTCCCAAAACACTTTCTAGGAGGTCAAGCTGACGCTGGTTATCCAGTTCACTCATCACATCATCTAGCAGTAGGATTGGATATTCACCAACGATTGTTTTCATTAACTCCACTTCTGCGAGCTTGATACTTAAGGCGGTTGTTCGCTGTTGACCTTGCGAGCCGTAGGTTGCAACCGGCTGTCCATTGACGATAAAGATGAGATCATCACGGTGCGGGCCAATTAGGGTTGCTCTTTGCCAGATGTCTTTTTTACGGTTTTGCTTTAGGTAATTCAAAAAATCTGTCTTGGTAGTAGCACCGTCCATTTGTGTTTGGTAGAGGAGGGAAAGCTGCTCCTTGCCGTGACTAATTTGGTGGTGAAGTAGATTTGCATTAGCCTCGAGCTGTTTGATGAAATCCTTCCTTGCCCGAGTGACCTTGCTGGCGAAATCTGCGAGCTGTTCATCTAAGACGGACAAAAAGAGCTCATCTATCTTCTCATCTTTCAAATAACGATTACGCTGCTTTAAAATGCGGTGATATTGACTGAGGTCATAAAGATAAATAGGGTTAATCTGTCCTAGCTCTATGTCAATAAAACGCCGGCGCTTTGAGGGACTTCCCTTAACGAGATTTAAATCCTCTGGCGAAAATAGGACAATATTCATTTTTCCGATGTAATCAGAGAGCTTTTTCATCTCCAAATGATTGAGTTTAGACCTGCGTCCCTTACCTGAGAGTTCAACCTCAAGGGTCATTTTTCCAGTATTTTTTAATAACTCACCACAAACGAAAGCGGATTCCGTTCCCCAACGAATAAGCTCCTTTTCATTAGTCGTTCTCGGACTTCTGGTTAAGGCGAGAAAATAGATACTTTCAAGCAGATTTGTTTTCCCCTGTGCATTACTTCCAATGAATAAATTTAAATTTGGATTGAAGTCTAAAGACATCGCTGAATAATTTCTAAAGTTTTTCAAAGCAATTGAGGTTAATTTCATAGCTAGCGTCCTGGAAATCTAGGGGACTGCTCGCTTTTATTGCGAGTCTTTTTATTCTTTTTAGCACTGAAATTCTTGGTGTTCATTTGCTTCACCATTGCTTTGACGCGCTGCTTTTCTTGAATTTCTGCGGAGCGCTTCATCAGCTCTTCGTCGGTTGGCTGACGTGTTGTCAGGAGCAGTGTTTCGATTTTTAATGTCATTCCTGGATAAATCTTTCGTCCACGACGGATTTCTGCTTCACCGTCGATGACAACTGGATGCTCAGGAAGATAGTATTTTGCTTGCCCGCCACTTGAAATGACATCTAAATTTTTTAATAAGTCGCCAAGCTTGATGTAGTCATCATATATCGGATAGTCCATTTCTGCCTCATTTCTAAGAAGGCGAAGTAAATTTAGTATCTTGCGCCTTGGAAATTGTTTATGACTTTAGTATAGCAGACTTCAATGGTACAATCATACTAACTTTATTTGTTAAGGAGCGGATATGCAGTTACGGACAGAAAATGAAACATTGCGATTGGGGGAGCTTGTCGGTCGTCATTTATTTGCAGGCGCAGTCATTGTGCTAGAAGGTGAGCTTGGCGCAGGAAAGACAACATTAACTAAGGGAATAGCTAAAGGTCTTGGTATTTATGAGCTAATAAAAAGCCCAACCTATACGATTATCAGGGAATATGATACGGGACGTTTGCCGTTATATCACATGGACGTTTACCGAACAGCTGAAAGTGTTGATGATTTAGAGCTGGACGATTATTTTTATGGTGATGGCGTTTCTGTTGTCGAATGGGGTGAGTTATTAGGTGGGTATTTACCAGAGGGCTATTTAAAAATCACCCTAGTTAAGACTGATTTGGCACGAAAAGCGATTTTTAATCCGGTCGGAAAAAATTATCAAGAGCTTGCTTGGCAGGTTGAAGAGGAGTTTAAGAGATGAAAGAATTAATCATTCGCGAAGCGATTCCAATTGATGCAGCTGAGCTTTTAGCTGTTTTCAAGCAAATCGGTGGTGAGAGCGAGTTTCTGACAATGGACGAAGCTGGTGTTGCGATGACAACTGAGGAAATGGCAGAAAATCTTGCTAATATCTATGAATCAAAGAATAATGCGCTGCTTATTGCGATTGTTGATGGTGCAATCGTTGGCAGTATTAGCGTTTATAGCGACCATCATTACCGTATTCGCCACATTGGTGAATTTGCTGTTAGTCTATTGACGTCTTATCAGGGCTATGGCATCGGTAGTGCATTGATGGAAGAAATGATTGAATGGGCAAAGGAAAGTGGTGTGATTAGGCGGCTAGAGCTGACCGTTCAAAAAAGAAATACCGGCGCAATCCGTTTGTATCAAAAATACGGTTTTGAGATTGAAGCCGAACAAAAAAGAGGTGCGAGGTTAAAATCTGGCGAATTTATTAGTGTTCTAAGGATGAGCCTGTTGATTGACTGATTAAATTCCGAACTTTGTTAAAGAGTGATGACAAATTTTAATTTTGTGTTAAAAAGCTACTAATAGCTTGATTTTTGTGCAGATATTTGAGAGAATGGACAGAACTTATGCATGAAAAGAAAGGGTGCAGCGAATGTCGCGTATCGGACAATTGAAACAAAAGAAAAAAAGCTCTTTAATTAAAAAAATACTGGTTATTTTGGTTAGTCTACTAGGTGCCTCAACGGTTGCGGCTAGCAGTTATTTAGCGACTGTTTATTTATCGACTCAAAAAACAATGAAGAAGACTTACGAAAGCTTTGAAAATGACGCAACGAAAAAACGTGAAGAAGTGCTGAATGCGACCAAACCATTTTCAATCTTATTAATGGGTATTGATACAGGAGGTGTTGGACGTGAGGATCAGTGGATTGGACGTAGTGATTCAATGATGGTAATTACGGTTAATCCTGAGGAAGAAAAGACAACGATTGTTTCATTGGATAGAGATTTATTAGTCGAAATGGTCGGCCCTTCAGATAATGCTGAAAATGGTATAAACGATAAGCTTAATCATGCCTATGCTTATGGGCAGACACAAATGAGTTTGTTGACAATTCAAAAATTACTTGATATTCCGATTGATCAATATGCAATCATTAATATGGACGGCTTGAGCGAGTTGATTGATGCAGTTGGTGGCATTGATGTCGTCAATAATCTTGGCGAATTTACAGTTGTTGACGAAGGCTATTCAACCACTGTACCTGCAAGTCCAGAGCAGGACGGTGTTTTGCAGCCGATTCATTTAAATGGTGAAGTTGGTCTGGCATATGCTAGAATGCGCCATGAAGATCCTGATGGAGATGTCGGTCGTCAAAAGCGTCAACGCGAGGTTGTAACGAAGATTTTGGAGAAGATGTTGAGCTTAGACTCAATCGCTAATTACCAAAAGATATTATCTGCGATACAAAATAACCTTAAAACAGATATCAAGTCGGACGCCAATAATATCAAAAATCTCTTGGGTTATAAAAATTCATTTAAAACAATTGATTCCAAACAGCTTCAAGGAACGAGCGCTCAGATTGATGGTGTCTATTATCAATTAGCCGATGCAACGCAGCTTTTAGAAATCCAAAATTTACTTAAAACACAGCTTGGTGAGCCAACGTCAACTGTTTTGGATTCAGATATTATTACCTCAGAGAACTATGGAGTTAGCAGCTACGGCTCAAATTAAGTTTGAACATAACGCTTATCAAAATCCGGACTCAGAATAAATGAGTTCGGATTTTTTTGTTCATCTCCACAAAATATTTTACGCTATCTTATAAATTGTAATTTTTTTAAGTTTTCTATGCTTCGCCATCAAACGAAGAGGCAATTGAGCTTGTTCGTTTTTTGTTAAGCATTTAATACTTATTTATTTCAAGCAAAATTTATTATGACGTAATAAATTTTTATTTTTTAGAAAAAACTATACTTTCTCATATAAATATGTTGTTTTATTGCTGTATTAATAATTAATGTGTAAAACAATAAATAACCAGCAGTAAGAAAAGCTTCTTCGGGCTTTTCACCTTTTTTCAAGCACTCATACAAATATTTCAAAATACGATATGCGATAAAATGAAAATCATCTTTTGCCATGTGTACGCC
>JAISYB010000105.1 GCA_031270215.1 Streptococcaceae bacterium
TTTTTCGTTTAATATCTTATACCTCACAGTTTAACAACTTCTCTATGGGACGTAAACGAAAACGCTCAGGTCATAAGATGGACTTATGCTTCAAGTATTTGTTCAAGCTTCAGCTCTCCTAAACAAGCACCGCAACGATATTTTTTAGTGTCAACACGCCGAATACGCATTAGCTTTGCCTGACAATTCTGACAGCGATACAGATGATGGCTTCGCATAATGACCTTTGGAGCAAATCGTAGACCATCAACTTGTTTTAGCAACTGTTTAAAGTCACTATCCCTATGCTTATAACCTAATCCTTGGCGAAATAGGTGATAGTGACATAACTCATGACGCACGATTTGCCGAAATTCTTGGAGAGTGAGGTGCTGATACATCAATGGATTAAATGCCAAATGTAAAGCCTTTGGATAAAAGGTGCCACCGGTTGTTTTCAAACGCTTATTCCAAACAGCTTGATGTTCAAACGCCCAACCGAAATCCTCAAGTGACACCTGACGTACATAATCTTCAAGCTCAAGCATCGGGAAGTCCTACCATTGACAAGCCGACTTTTTCTTTCTCTAGATCAATCTTAACTACCCAGACCTTAACAACATCTCCAACTGCGACAACATCTCTTGGATGTTTGACAAATTTTTTGGCGAGTTTTGAAATATGTACCAGACCGTCATGCTTTACCCCAATATCAACGAAAGCGCCAAAGTCGGTCACATTGCGCACCACACCCTCTAGCTTCTGACCTATGGTTAAATCCTTTATTGACAAGACGTCTGATTTTAAGACTGGTCTTTTTAGATTATCTCGAATATCACGCCCCGGTTTTTGCAGATTTTCAATAATATCCGCAAGCGTTGAAGCACCAACTGCGAGCTTTTCAGCCATCGTAGAAACATTGACACGACTAAGCTTCTCTATTGCCTCAACACTTCCCAGCGCTTTCTTATCAAGGCCCAATTCAGCAAGTAATCCTTCTGCAACCGGATAGCTCTCCGGATGGATTGCCGTATTATCAAATGGATTACGACTTTCTAAAACACGTAAAAATCCTGCCGATTGTTCAAATGCCTTTGGACCTAAGCGAGGTACCTTCTTTAAAGCACTACGAGTTTTAATCAAACCATTTTCCTTACGAAAAGCAACGATATTGTTTGCAATCGTGCAGTTTAATCCGGCAACATGCGACAAAAGTTCAACAGAAGCGGTGTTGAGATTAACACCGACTTGATTGACGACCATTTCAACGGTGAAATCCAAGCTGTCCGTCAATTGCTTTTGTGCAACATCATGCTGATATTGCCCGACACCGATTGACTTAGGATCAATCTTAACCAGCTCAGCTAATGGATCTTGTATTCGTCTCGCAATTGAGATTGCACTGCGCTTTTCCACCGTTAAATCCGGAAATTCCCGTCTTGCATTCTCACTTGCGGAATAAACCGAAGCACCTGCCTCATTAGTAATCACATAATAGACTGGACGCGCTATTTTTTTAAGCTGTTCGGCAACAAATTGCTCAGACTCACGACTTGCCGTCCCATTACCAATCGAAATCATTGTTACCTGATACTTTTCAATTATTTCAACTAATCTTTGCGCCGCTGCCACAATTTCTTTTTGGCTCGCCGGCTTAACTGGATAAATGACTTCAACATGTAAAAGCTGTCCTGTCGCATCAACAACCGCTAATTTGGCACCTGTTCGATAAGCTGGGTCAAAGCCTAGTACTACTTGACCTTTTAATGGTGATTGCAATAAAAGATTTTTTAAATTATCTGAAAAAACACTGATTGCACCCGTTTCAGCACGCTCTGTTAACTCGCCACGAATCTCCCGCTCAACTGCTGGCAAAAGAGATTTCTTCAATGCTATATCCACTGCACGTGTCAAATATTCCTCAGCACCACTTGCCTTAGTCACAAAGCGTGCCAAGTAAAAACGCTGAATTTTCTCAACATCATGTTCAAATTTAACCTTTAAAATCCCCAGTTTTTCGCCGCGATTAAGAGCGAGAATACGGTGGCTCGGTAGCTTATCAAGCTTTTCAGCAAATTGATAATACATTTCAAAGACTTTTTTCTCATCACAAGCTGCAGCCTTTAACTCGCTTGTTATCTGTGAAAAAGTTAAAACTTCACGACGCAGCCATTGCTTAAGCTTGACCTCCTCAGCAAAGCTTTCCACCAAAATATCGATCGCCCCAGCAAGTGCTGCCGCAGTCGTTGGTACTTCCTGAGTAATGAACTGCTCCGCCTGCTCTAAAACATCGTCCTCTTGCTTTAAAAGCATTGTAGCCAGCGGTAATAATCCAAGCGCTTTAGCCACGCTTGCCTTAGTTTTCTTCTTCCGCTTATATGGCAAATACAAATCTTCGACCTCTTGAAGCTTCTGCGCTGATTCAATCTGTGCCGCCAGCTCCGAAGTCAATTTTCCCTGCTCCTCAATTGATTTCAAAACTGTAGCCTTGCGCTCAAACAGGCTCTTTTGCTTATCATAGGTATCAATGATTGACTTAATCTCAAGCTCATCAAGATTGCCTGTTGCTTCCTTGCGGTATCTGGCGATAAAGGGAATCGTATTGCCCTCATCGGTCAACTCCAGCACCTTTTGAATCTGAGTATTCTTAAACTCTAACTGTTGATTAACTGCTGCTAATATTTCTAAATTCATAATTCACCTCGTCAATAAGTTTAACACAACTCCTGCTTTGTGATAAAATATAGCCATAACAAAATAACTGGAGGACAGCAAAATGGCAATTAAAATGGAAAGAAACGACGATTTGGATAAATTATTTGAAAGCTTCGCCATTGACCCAAAGGCTAAAAATGAAGTTGATAAGCGCCAAGCAATCGAAAAAAAGCTTGTTGCAAACTTGGACGAGAACAAAACATCCGATAAATTTATCAAATCAAAGAAGATTGATGACGTTAGAGCTAACAATACAAAAGTACAGTCCTAAAAGTGAACGGTACTTTTGTCTTAGCGTTATTCTGAATTAAGTTAAAAGCTGAAACAGTGGCACTTTAACGCCTTTGTTCCAGCTGCTTTTTTATTTTGTTAAATTTTCAATCTCTAAGCTTTCAATTGTTGCAAACTGTGTATCTGCTGTCACATTTGCTTTAAAGTGGACGGTATCTCCCGCTTCTAAAAATTGTGCGTATGGATAATTGTCGGTATTGATACTGAAAACTACCTTTTGACTGTCGAGTAAAAATGAAACGATTGTCCGCTTACCGTCAAAGGTTTGATTAACTCGCAAAGCAACACCGGAAAATTCCTTAAGCTTTGAGGAATTTGTGCTTTGATTATTGCTCCCCTTTGTTGATAGATGTAAACGATAAGCATCTAATGCATCTTGTGCATTATCAGCGTCAACAACTATGTCATTATCTACAGCATTGATATAAACATATTTTTTGAATATCCCTTTACTATCTAAGAGGCTAATAATCCACGTTGGTGTGCCGTCAATATTGTAAAGAACTGGCATTTTGGCATCCCATTTTTTCTCCGGATAAATCTTATCAGCAATTGAAATGGCACCGTCACTATCCATTATCCCACTTTTAGCATCACGATAATAAATCAATTGTCCACTTCTTGCATCAATCAATGAATAGCCGAGTGCTGAATCTTGATCCTCATTGCCGCTGGTAAAATCTGTAAAGTATTGCAGTCTACCTTTTTTATCTAGCATTGGTGTAATCTTACCTGAAGCATAAATCCCATTTTCTGTTGGGACTTTTAACCCACGCTTTGAACCAAACCAGCTTTGATTGAGCCAGCCGTTGACATAGCGACCGTAGTATTCATTCATCTGACTAGCAGCGCTTGCCGTAATTGGTGCGTCAATAAAGCTTGGGGTTTTCTTGGCATCATAGAGCTTGACATCTCCTGTTATTGTATTAAGTACCGCTGTTTTTAATTCATTAAAATGCATTCTTCCGGAAACACCATACTCTCGGTACATCGTTTGGATATAATACGGTGTACCGTCATCTGAGATTTCCAGATTGATTTTACCACTACTTGCATAGGTTGGAAATTCCGCATATATCCTTCTTGCCGCATCATCACCAAAGAAGGCGCTTGGTGTATATTTCATCTTTTTCCTGATGAATTTCGGCTGTGCATTGACATCCGTAGCGCTGACAATGAAGTAACCTGGCACACTTTTATTTTTCAACCATTTAAAGAAACCATTGAACTCAACTGTCGCTACATAAACATACTGTCCGTCAACAACCTGTGCTGTCAAACCGTCCAACTCATACATATTTGAGTTTGGAATAACTGAAAACATCTGCTGCATTTTCCGCTTTGCCGTTTCAGGCGCTAAGGCAATCGGCATTTCCTTGGTTGATGTCAAAAGCGGTGCTTTCTTTTGTGTCTTTGTTTCGATACTTTGATAAACTTCATTGATTGACGTAATCCTATAAATACTACGACCAACCGCAAACACGACAATCAATCCAAAAATTGCAAGTGCTAAGGTAAAAGCTTTGCCTGCTAAACGCTCATTATTTTTAGCTTCATTCACAAAGCGCTGCCTTGGTTTTCTATCTACCACTAGAACCGTTTGAAAGAACAGATTAATTAATGCCGCAAACAAGGCAAATACTAGATTAAACAAAATCAGCTTTGATAAGTTTTTCTCCAGCATAATCATATAGAATACACCGTATAAAATAATAAATTCAGTAATAGTACTGCCAATCAACCATTTCAATCGCCTTGCAAAAGCAAAATAAAGTAAATTGCTAATGACAACTCCAATTGAAAACACTGCTGTAACGGATATAAAATCAATAAACATCACTTTACTCCTTTATCTGAAATATTTTCTTCTGCACTGCTCAATAACAGATACGATAATTAAAACGGCAATTAACCAAAAAATTATCGAAAAAATCGCTGAAAAAATGCTTAATAAAAGCTTTAAAATAACAATGGCAACAATCACTTCGCCAATAAAAATTAGATATTTCATTTTAGACCTCTCCTTTACGTAATAGAATTAATTCACCCATGACAACATCTTAACATAGTTTTCTCAGCCTTAAAATCATCCATAAGGCTGAAATGTGGTAAAATGGTTGAAATGAATAGCTAATATATTTTGAAAAGGAGTTTTTATATGGCAGAAGTAGAAAGCTTTACACTAGATCATACAAAGGTTATTGCGCCTTACGTTCGTTTTATCACAGTTGAGCATGGTCCTAAGGGAGATGCGATTTCAAATTTTGATGTCAGATTGGTTCAGCCAAATGTTCAAGAAATTCCGACTGCTGGCTTGCATACGATTGAACATCTTTCTGCTGGTATTTTACGTGATTATCTAGATGGCATCATTGACATTAGCCCTTTTGGTTGCCGAACTGGCTTTCATTTGATTACTTGGGGCACACCAACGGCACATGAGGTTGCTATTGCTTTGAAGAAAACTTTTGAAACAATCGTTAATGAGATTACTTGGGAAAAAGTTCCAGCAGTTGACATTAAATCCTGCGGTAATTACAAAGACCACTCACTATTTTCCGCAAAGGAATGGCTCAAGCTCATTCTTGAAGCAGGTATTAGCGAGGACGCTTTTGTTAGAAAAGTCGTTTGACAAGGGAGAAGCTATGACACAATTAACACCTTCTGTGACCTTTGCTCTTGCAAAGCTCAAAGAGCATGGCTATAAATATACGCTAAAGCGAGAAATAATTTTAACTTTTCTAGCACAAAAAAATTGCTACACAAGTGCTAAGGAAATTTATAACCATCTAAAGCAATCCTTTAAGGGCGTTAGCTACGACACAATTTACCGAAACCTAGATACTCTGGTTTCGCTGGATTTGGTAGAAGTGACAGAGCTTTCAAATGAACAAAAATTCTTATTCCACCGTGAAGGAGCGTTTTATAGTCATCATCATCACTTTATTTGTACTTATTGCGGCTTTATCAAGGAAATCGCACTATGCCCAATCAGCGACATGACTGCTGATTTAGATGATTATCATATAGAAGGACATAAATTTGAAATCTACGGTATGTGCCCGCAATGTATCAAAGAAAAAGCACAAGTATCACAGCTCAACTGAAAGCTCAAGATTTAGAACGTTTCACTAATTACTATGGAACAAATAGATAAGAAGATCCGGCAGAAGATTCTTGCCTATTAGATGAAAGCCTAGAAAATCAACTAGCCACTCATGCAAGAAAGGAAGGAAAAGGGCACTTCACCCTCACCCTACCTTCCTTTTTTTAGAACGGTAATTCTTCCTCCGCTAAATCTAACGGGTCGCTATCAGCTGGCTGATTGCTTTTCTCCCGAAGCTCCCTGATTGCTTTACTTTCTAAGAAAGAAAATGCTGTGCAAATAATTTCTGTTAAAAAATGACGCTTGCCATTAGCATCCTCATAGTTGCGACTGCGCAGCTCACCTTCAACAGCTAGCATGCTTCCCTTGCCTGCATAGCTAACTAAGGTTTCGGCTGATTTCCCCCAAATCGTCACATCTAAAAAGTCCGTTTGCTTTTTGCCTTCTGAATTCTTAAACTTTCTATCCACTGCTAATTTGAAACGTGCAACAACTTTTCCGGATGGAATGGTTTTAATCTCTGGATCTTTCGTTAAACGTCCTGTTAAAATCACTCTGTTAATCATAATACTCACCTCCTTAATATTTATTACGCAATAAAGCTTAAAATCGCAAAAAAATTAAACTTTTGCAAATTCAATGTGTTTAATTAATAATTATGGTAAAATACTATTTAGTTAGGAAGGGGTCAATATGAAAAAATTTCTCGCAGACTGGTGGTCTGTACTCGCTCTTTTAATCGTTATGCTGCTTGCTCGCTTATTTGTCTTCTCGCCAATCCTCGTTGAAGGTCATTCGATGGATCCAACATTAGAAAATGGCGAACGAATGATTGTGGCAAAGCTAACTAAAATCAGCCGTTTTGACATGGTCATTAGTAAGGAACTAACTCCAGTAGAAAATGGCAAGACTGAGAAAAAGATGATTATCAAGCGTGTCATCGGTATGCCGGGAGACACGATTGAATATAAAAATGATGTTTTATATGTCAATGGTAAAAAAACAGCTGAGCCATATTTAGATGCCTATAAAAAGAAATTTAAACAAGATAAGCTGCAAAAAACTTACAAATACAACGCCTATTTCCAACAAATCGCCAAGACTGCTCCTGCATTCACAGTTGACGCTAGTGGTAATAAAAACTTTACAGTCACAGTTCCTAAGGGGCAATACTACTTGATGGGAGATGACCGACTTGTTTCAAAGGATAGTCGTATGATTGGTACAGTATCAACTAAAAATATTGAGGGAGAACCAAAAATCGCCTTCTGGCCGTTGAACCGTTTAAGAATTATTATGTAGAAAATCCCCCCATTACGCTTATTTGGCACAGTGGGGATTCTAACAGCATAGCTTTCAATTCAAACATCACGCTAAATTTAGCGATTAGTCAACCTTTCCAGTTGGCTTTTTTTATTCCCCCTTGCTTTATTTATTACCGTTTAAACATTTTCTCTGGGTAGTTATCGTCCGGATAAACCTCAAGTGTTAATTTTTCCATCCCCTCGTCTGAAAATTGATATTTGACATAGCCATTGTTGAAATTTAGCTGTCCTTGAGACTTGATTTCTTGCTCCTTGAGGTAACGCTTAGTCATTGCTGCTAACACATCTGCCTTTTCAACCAACAACTGAATTTTTAAAAACTCGATTTCTCTAATCAAGCTTTGCTGAATCAGCCCCAATGTCATAAAGAAAAAGCTATATAACACCAAGACAATCAATAAAATCCCTGCTTTAGCGCGCACCTTCAATATACCAAACATAGCTTCTCCTAAAATTTTTCTTCAATGTAATATCTATTCTGACAACATCTGTTGTTTGAGTCATTTCAACAGCTTGAACATCAAATAACATCGGCTGGTAACCTAGACCATCTGTATTTGTCTTTCTAAAGTCCGTTGCAGCTGTCTTATCCGACTTGCCAAAGCGAACGATTTTCTCGGTATCGTCTTTTCTTTGCAGGACATATAAAAAATCCGCTTCGACCTTCACCAAGCTCGCCCCATTTAGCTCATAGTCCATTAAATTAGCGAAATTTAGCCATTTTACTCTTGTATCATTACGAAAATAATCAAGGAGCTTAGCTTGATATTTTGTCGCGCCAATGACGACTAATAAAGTGCCTGAAATAACTACCAAGGCAATTAAACATTCAATCAATGTGAAAGCTTTATTCCTTGATTTGAAAGCTAAATACTTCATCTCCTACCACCCTAATCGCTCTTAATTTCTGCCAATCGTCTGAGATAATCTCAAAGGTAGCCCCATTTGCTTCTATCTTGTAGGAAGTTTGAGCATATTCAAGCCGACTTACGCCCGCCTTTAACACACGCAGTGTTTCTATCCTGCGCAGCAGCTGATCTCTGCTTTGTAAAATTTCCTGCCCGCTATCTAACAAATAAACGCCAACGACACTGGTCAAGAAGACCGCAATTAGACATTCAATTAAGATAAATCCGCTACAAGTTCTTCTCTTCTTTTTTATATTGACCACTCCCTATCAAAAATTGGTAACTAATTTGTTTTTCTAAATGCGCCAAGCGCACTGTAAACGCCCGCTCAATACTTGATATATTGCCATTTTCTTTAAATCTGATATTAAATCGTGCGCATTGAATGTTTTCAGGCAAGCTGTAACGCCAAAGTAGTTTGTTGTCTGCTTCACTTTTCATATAAAACTGATTATCCTCTATCCCTAAAAGATAAGGCGTTTCGTTTAAAGCAGAAAAGCGCTGCGCATCACGGATATTCATCTCCAGTGCCTCGATAAATAAAAGCTCGCCAAACTTTGCTTGCTCCTTTTGATAATTACTTATTGTTATCAAGCTAAGTACGCTGATAACAAGCAAAACAAGTAAAGATTCAATGAGCGTGAATGCCTTAACCGGCCGGTATTTTAGCTGTTTCATTTTTATTCTTTGTGTAATATGCTTTATAGGTTACAACCTGCTTTTCCGTGATGTATTCATTTTCCTGCAAGAGCTTTAAAGTCGGGGTTTCGCCGATATTTAACTCATAAAGCTCGCCTTGTGACTCAACTACCTTGATAACTGCTGCTTGCCCTTTTTCCTCAACGGTTGTTTTATGTTTACTGAGATTTGGGACGAAAAGCAAGATTAAGACACTGATAATGACTAAAACAATCAACATTTCAATCAAAGTAAAAGCTTTAGCACGCATTTTTTTGAGTTTTTTCATAATATTCCCTCCATATTTTGATACATCGGCAAGAGCATTGCCGCATAGATACATAAGATAACTAAAGCAACCAGCATGAATACTAACGGTTGAATAAATTGCAAAAGCTGGTTAATCTGATGAAAGAATAAATTCTCACATTCCTCAGCATAAATCTCTAATTCCTTTGCTAGATTCCCCCTCAACTCACCAGTTTCAATAATCAAGCACAACTCGGGATTTAAAAAACGAAGCTTAGCTAATGCTTGCTTTAAAGTTTGACCAGACATTAAGCTTTCCTCTAAAAGATTCCCTAGCGCAATTAACAAGCGCATCGTTTTCATTCCCTGCAACAAAAAGGTCACTTCCCTTAAATCCAAGCCCTCCTGAAACAATAAACTTAGCTCCTTAGCCAAAAAAGCAGTTTGGTAATTTTTAATCAGCGTCTTTAAAATCGGCAGATGAACTAAAAAGTTTAACTTCTCCATTGGATTTTTCTTTCTGAAATACAAAACAAAAATCATACTGATAAAAATCGTCATGCCAATCAAGCCTAAAAAGTATGTCGGCGCCTGCATGACTAGCGAAGTCGCCCAGTTTTCTCCTTCAAGCTGTGGCAATAGATAGCGCCTTAACCCTAGCGTAATCGCAATAAGAAAAGCTAACAAAATCAGCGGATATGTGCCGACTTGAATGAGCTTTTTGCGATGTTGACTACCGTGCTGCAAACTATCCAAAATAGATTTTAAAGTCACATTTAGATTGCCATGGGTCAAGCTCAACTCCAGCTGACCGACTTGCTTTTCTTTAAAACCCAGAAAGCTAAAAATATCAGTCAACTGACTTCCACTTGTTAGCTGCGCTTTGACTGCGCTCATCTGTGAGCGTTTGAAGAAATTAGCAATGATTAAAAAATCAGTTGCTTGCTTCAGACTAAATCCTGATTCAATTAACGTCAGCATGACCTTAACGAATTTCTGCTGTGCTTTAGCTGTCAAATAATTCTTGCGCCTTGACTGTCTTGCTGATAAGCTGCTGTTCTGCCAATATTTCAAGGCTTTGGTTCCAATCTTCATTCGTTACCGAGATTGTGCGATTAAGCTGCAATAATGCACCGATCTCGTCCCTCCCTTCTAATAGTCTTTGATAGATACTCCCCTTTAACGCATTTTCAAGCTCTACTCTTGATACGCCGAGCTCTAACAATCGTGCTAAAATACTGTCCGGACTTTTAGCGTGGATTGTTGAAAATACTGTATGACCAGTTAATGCCGCTTGAATAACTGCCTTTGCCGTCAGCTTATCTCTAATTTCACCAACGATTAATAAATCCGGTCGGTGCCGCAAGCTCAGCTTGATTAATTCTTTGTAACTTAGACCAATCGCTTCGTTGAGCTGGAGCTGGAGCATTTCAGTATTTTCTATCTCAACAGGATCCTCGATAGATACAATCTGCTGCCCCTTGAACTTCTGGATTGCAAGATAATGCATTAAGGTTGTTTTCCCAGAACCAACTGGACCGCAAAATAGATACAAGCCGCGCTCACGGATTAATGCTGCCACCTGAGATGCCTGTTGCGGATGTAGAAAGCACAAACGATCAACCTCAAAGTCATGGAGCAGGCGTATCACCATTGACTCTTGATTACGATAGTCCCCCACCGTTGAAATCCTCAGTCGTAGTGTGAGATGATCCAATGTATAATTCAATGCGCCAAGCTGAATCCGCCGATTTTCTCCAACGGTCATATTCGCTAAAAACTTCAAATGCACAATCAAGCTTAAGGCGTCATTTTTCGACATCTCTTGATAGGGCAGGCGCCGATTGTCACATCTGAAATAAAGCTGATATTCCTTACCACTTGGCAAAAGATAAATATCGGTAGCTCTTTGAAGCTTGGCTTGTGCAAAGAGCTGCTTGGCAAAATCATCTACCTTCATCTACTCACCTCCTCTCTTTGCGTTAATATCCTCTAAAACCTTACTACGCAAAAAAAGATTAAAAGCAATAAAAATATTACTTTTAATCTCAAAATTTGAGCCTAATAATAAAACAACCAAATACCGAAGTATAAACTTGCTATTTCTTTTTTATCTGTGCAATTTCTCACCCCACTGATGTATTTTATCTAGTTCTACATCAGATAGCGATGCTGGAAATATATGTCCTACTTCATCCATAAAAGATTCTTTATGAGTTATTTTTTTCGTAACACCAATTACTTGATAGCCAGTTTCTGTTATGATACTTTCGAGACTATATTCAGCCCCCTCTATGAACTCTTCAACTAAAACTCTTGGCTCCAAACCGTAAAGTTCTCCCAATTCGTAAGTCTTATCAAAGTACAAACTAAATTTTATATTTAACTGTTGGTTTACTTGTGCTTGTAATTCTCGAAAATTATGAACCTTTTTGACACCAATACTTGCCAGAAAACTCGTTGGTTTGACTATCAGTGGATAAGTCCAGTTTACTAACTTTTCACTCTCCTTATAGGAATTAATAATTCTATATTTCGGCGTTTTTATACCTGCTGATTCACAGATGATTCTCATGCGGTCTTTATACCTGAATGGTTGACTATTTAATTGAGATAGTGGAGATAAACCCAATTCTTTTGCAATGTCATCTGCAATATGTATCAAAGCCTCATCCAAGCAGATTACAGTATTGAAAGTAACTTTTAAAGATTTAATCTGCGAAATTGCATTTCCCCAATCTCTAAAATCAATCACTATAGATTCTTCCATCAAATCGTTGTATTTAATGGGAATTGCTGATATAGAGGAAAATTTGAATTCGTGGTTATTACGTAAATTATTTTCAAAGTTGCTAAATTCTGGTCCTCCACCGACAATCAATACATTCTTCATTCTTTTCTTTCTATTTCAAAATCTGATAATATGCCACTCGATATAACTCTATCCGCAAAATCATCCCCTAAATTCTTGAGTGTTGCTTTTTTGTGAGACAGTACCATCCTTGATTTCTTTGTGAATCGTCCTTCTTGAACGTAAATTCAATCTGTAGGCGTTCTGTGTGAGTTAGGTGTTTTCATTTTTGGTTTGAAATGGTTTCCTGCATTTGTGTCATAACAAAATCTCCTTTTATATTGATGGGTTTGATCATCTCAATATACTTGAAATTTTGTTATGACGTTTTTTGTTTTAGGTGGCTAAGTTCATTTTAAAACTCTCAAAATTTTTAAATTGATTTAATTGGCTTTATATTGCTCAAATTCCGCCTCATTTGCCCAAACCAAATGTCCGGATTTAATCTCTTTAAACGATGGTTTATCGACACTGTAATCATGGACAGTAGCGTCATAAACGACCAGCTTCTTCTGCCGTTCCAAAATCGGATCTGGAATTGGCACCGCTGATAATAATGATTTCGTATACGGATGAATTGGATTCGTAAATAGCTCCTCTGTTTCCGCCAGCTCAACAATCTCGCCACGATAGATTACAGCAATACGGTCAGATACAAAACGAACGACTGACAAATCATGAGCAATAAAGAGATAGGTCAAGCCTTTCTCACTTTGTAATTGCTTTAGGAGATTTAAAACCTGTGCGCGAATGGAAACATCAAGCGCTGAAATTGGTTCATCAGCAATCACCAGCTTTGGCTCCATGATTAAAGCGCGAGCAATCCCAATCCGTTGTCTTTGTCCGCCGGAAAATTCATGCGGATAACGCGATAGATGTTCCGGTAACAGCCCAACTGCCTTGAGTATTTTCTCAACTTTTGCCCGACGGTCTGCTTCGTCTTGATAGAGATGAAAGTTATACAAACCCTCTGAGATAACGTAGTCAACCGTCGCTCTTTCATTTAACGATGCCGCTGGGTCTTGGAAAATCATCTGAATACTTTTGACAAGCTCAGATTTTTCAGCAGCACTCAACTTAGTTGAAATCTTTTGCCCCTCAAAGATAATCTCACCAGTTTCAATCTGGTTAAGTCCTAAAATCGCACGACCAATCGTTGTCTTACCTGAACCGCTCTCGCCAACCAGCGCAAAGGTTTCGCCTTGGCAAATATCAAAATTAGCATTTTTAACGACAATCTTTTTCTGCTTACCCTCTCCAAAGGAGATAGATAAATCCTTAATTTCAAGTAGCTTATCAGACATTTCTATCTCCTTTCGTCGTAATTTCAAGCATTTTCTGATGTAAATCTTTAATGCTTTCCGGCTTATCCAGCTTTGGCGCTCTGGAATCTAAGAGCCATGTTTTTGCCCAATGTGTTTCAGATAAATCAAACCTCGGCGGTGCTTGCTCAAAGTCAATTGCTAAAGGATTTGGATTGCGCGGGGCAAAGGCATCTCCTTTAATCTCATTATAAAGTGAGGGTGGCGTTCCATGAATACTATACAATCTTTGTGTCGTCGCAAGCTGTGGCAGGCTAGATAATAACGCCCAAGTATATGGATGTCTTGGCTCATAGAATATTTCCTCAATCGTTCCATACTCCACAATTTCACCAGCATACATCACACCAACACGGTCAGCGATTGAAGCAACAACACCTAAATCATGAGTGATAAAAATCATTGAAAAGCCGTATTCCACCTTTAACGTCTTTAACAAATCAATAATCTGCGCTTGAATCGTCACATCTAAAGCGGTCGTTGGTTCATCACAAATTAAGATTTTTGGTCGACTGGCTAAAGCAATTGCAATCACAATCCGCTGACGCATGCCGCCAGAATATTGAAACGGATACTCATCAAAACGTTTCTTTGAATCAGGAATCCCGACTTTATCCATTAAATCAAGCGCTATTGTTTTTGCCTCGGCAGCAGTTTTCTTTTGATGTTTGACAATAACCTCCGTAATCTGTGTCCCAATTGTCCGAATTGGATTAAGAGAGGTCATCGGATCCTGAAAAACCGTTGAAATCTGACTTCCTCGGATTGCTTCCCAGTTTTGATTGCTTACAATCTTGGTTAAATCCTGACCATTATATAAAATTTCGCCTGCTGAAATACGTCCGTTTGCTTCTAGCATACCGGTAAATGCTTTGGTAAAAACAGATTTGCCACTACCACTTTCACCAACTAAAGCCAGTGTTTCGCCAGCATAAAGATCAACTGAAATATCACGAATCGCACGCAACACGCGGTCACGGACATCAAATTCGATACTCACATTCTTGACGGAAAGGAGTAAATTGTCTTTTGTCATTAATTTTCTCCTTTTCTAGTTATGATTGCGTGGGTCTGATGCGTCCCCTAATATCTGCCCAACAAGTGAAAGCGAGATTGTCACAAGTGCTAATATGACAACTGGAATCCAAAAAAGATAAGCGTTTTGTGTAATATTTCCTGTGTTTTGCGTCACAATCCGTCCAAGTGATGGTGTGTCTGAGGACAAACCAACACCAAGGAAGCTCATGAATACCTCAAGTGAGATAAATACTGGTAGCGAGGCTGCCATAGTTGTCACAATATAGGCAACTAAAAATGGCAAAATATTCTTAGCAATCAGGGTGCGCCGCTTAGTCCCCAAGGTATGCGAAGCAATATTATACTCCCTATCACGCAATATCACGACCTGTACACGCACACCGTAAGCAACTGAAATCCAAGAGGTTAGGCACATGGCAAGTAATAAATTTAAAAATCCTTGCCCAAATGCATATGCAAAGACAATCAAGATGAGCACCTGAGGGACGTTTGTGACAACGTTATAAACCTCAAGCATTACCTTATCAACTACCTTAGATACACCCCAAATCGCGCCAACAATCACTCCTAGAAAGGTTGAAATCAGAGTCGCTATGACTGATAAAAGAATCGAGTTTTTAGCACCCGCCCAAACGGCATCAAATAGCGATTGTCCTGTTTCATC
>JAISYB010000130.1 GCA_031270215.1 Streptococcaceae bacterium
CATTGACCTTTATCTTAACAATCCGAATATAACCGCCGCCGCCACGCTTACTCTCAACCTCATAACCGCGAGATAAGCTAAAGCGTGTCTTAATTACATAATTAATCTGACTAGGCACAACATCAAACTGAAGTGATAACTCATTGCGCTTTATCTCAATCATGCCCGACTCCTCAAGCAGTCGTTTCAAGTATTCCTCTATCATATCCGATGTATTTTTAGAACTCATTATCATCACTTCCTATCTACAAGCCAAAATCAGAAATAAATCTCTTGACCATTATTGACTTTTATTATAGCTATGTTTCAAAGAAAATTCAAATCAAAGGCGCAGGTTCCCTCTGCCAGTTGCTACGTAATGCAAAAAAGACTGGAGCAAAATGGAAACATAGCAAAATGCCACCTCGTTTTTGATTGATGATATACGGAAATTAAGTATCTCAAACACTAGAACTCATTACCTAGAAAATCAGAGATTAAAATTTTAAATATTTTCAAGAACTCCTTAACTAACCAATCAGAGAAAAACTTTGAATACCTTTTACAAAGCATTCGGCAGATAAGGCAAAAGACCGCGGTTAATGTTTTAATTCACCGCAGTCCTTTACTTATTTATCTGATTATTCTTTATTACTTGTTTTTTGTGTCTTGCCCTCAAGTCGTTTGCCTAAATCAATAATGTATTGCTTTAAATCGTCCTTGATTTGTGGGTGTGTTAAGCCGTATTCGATTGAAGTTGTCATAAAGCCGAATTTATCCCCAACATCATAACGTCTACCTTTAAATTCATGTGCGAAAACGCGTTGTGTCTTGTTTAAGCGGTCGATTGCATCGGTCAGTTGGATTTCTCCACCGGCACCTGGCGTTTGCGTTTCTAAAACGTCAAAGATTTCTGGAGTCAGCAGGTATCGTCCGATAATTGCTAAATCACTTGGCGCTTCACTCACCTTTGGCTTTTCAACAAAGCCTTTAACATTATAAAGTCCGTCCCCAATATTGCCATTTGGATCAATCACTCCATATTTGTCCGTATCTTCGTGTGGAATCTTCATAACAGCAATTGTTGAAGCGTGTGTTTTTTGATAATCATCAATCAAGCATTTGGTCAATGGCTCATCATCAACCATCAAGTCATCCCCAAGCATGACAACAAAGGGCTCATTACCGACAAAGGCTTTTGCTTGAAGCACTGCATGACCCAAGCCTAATGGATGAGATTGGCGAATGAAATGTAGATTAATATCTGTTGTTTCTTTAACAATCTTGAGTAAATCTGTTTTATTCTTTTCTCTAAGATTTTGCTCTAGTTCAATATTTGAGTCAAAATGGTCTTCGATTGGGCGTTTTGCTTTCCCAGTGACGATTAAGATGTCCTCAATACCTGAAGCTAATGCTTCTTCAACAATAAATTGAATTGTTGGTTTATCTACAATTGGTAACATTTCTTTTGCCATTGCCTTGGTTGCTGGTAAAAATCTTGTTCCTAAACCTGCTGCTGGAATAACTGCTTTTCTAACTTTTTCCATTACTTTACTCTCCTAAATGTTTTTATTGTTGATGATATTCATTTTCGGCGCGCGCATCACGAAGCATGACATCAGTAATCGCATTTTTAAGATTTTTGTCCTGATAAAGCACCTCATAAATCGCTTCGGTGATAGGCATGTCGACCTTTAACTGCTGAGCAAGCTCATAGGCTGCTTTAGCAGTGGATACCCCTTCAATGACCATTCCCATGTTGCGTTCAATATCTGCAATTCTCTCTCCTTTACCTAATGCATGACCCGCACGCCAATTTCTGGAATGGACAGAAGTTCCTGTCACAATTAAGTCGCCTACTCCTGATAAACCAATATAGGTCAACGGCTCCGCACCCATTGCCACACCCAAACGAGTGATTTCTGCCAGACCTCTGGTGATAATTGCTGCCTTAGCATTGTCACCATAGCCTAAGCCGGAAAGTGCGCCTGCACCAACTGCAATGATATTTTTTAATGCACCTGCGGTTTCAACACCGATGACATCATGGTTCGTGTAAATTCTAAAGTATTGATTGGTGAATAAACGCTGAACGTATTTTGCTGCCGAAAGGTCACTACTAGCTGCGGTAATCGTTGTAATATCTCTAACGGCAACCTCCTCGGCGTGACTTGGTCCGGATAAAACAACAATTGCCTGACGCTTCTCCTGCGGAATTTCTTCCTCCAAAATCGTTGATATACGCGCATGTGTCCCCTGCTCTAAGCCTTTAGAAGCGTGAATTATCACAGGCACTTTGGTTAATTTGACTGCCGCAAACTGCTTAGCAACCAATCGCATAACCTTAGTCGGAACGACAAAGAGAACTGCGTCTACGTCACGCACCGCCTCTGTCAGCTGATTAAATGCGTGGATTTTTGGGCTTAACACTAAGTCTGGCAGGTATCGTTGATTCGTGTGCTGCGTGTTAATTTCTTCGATTTGCTCAGGGACATTCCCCCAAATGCGCACGTCATGTCCATTGTCATTGAGCGTCTGCGCTAGGGCAGTTCCCCATGAGCCCGGACCTAGAATCGCTACTTTTTGTTTTTCCATCATTTTCTCCTAAGGCTGTCATTTAAGTTTATCAGCTACTGTAATAAATCAGCAGGTGCAACATTTTCACCAAACCATTTTTTAGAAATCTTTGCAAATTCACCGTTTGCTACTAACTGATGTAGTTGGGTATTAATCGCTTGGATTAGCTTTTTATCTGTCTTTCTTGCACCAACTGCAAAATCCTCTGTTTCAAAACCGCCACTGATGAGATTGTAATTGTTAAATTCGCCTGCTTGCTCAAGATAATAATTGGCATAAACTCGGTCAATCAAGAGTCCGTCAATTCGATTAGCCTTCAAATCAATCAGCGCTTCGTTAAAGCCGTCGTATAAAATCGGGTCATCACTATTCTTGACATAATTTTTTAAAATGCTCGGCTGTCCATTAAAGACATCAAAACCTGCTGAATTAGTCTGCATTCCGATGATTTTGCCCTGCATATCTGCAAAACGCTTGATACCACTGCTTTTTAGCGTGACTAAAATTTGTTCATTTTTCATATAGGTTTCAGAAAAGGCAACGAGCTTTTCGCGTGATTCGTTTCTGGTATAACCGTTCCAGATTAAGTCAATCGTTTGGTTGTTCAACTCCTGCTCTTTCATATCCCAATCAATCGCTTGAAAATCTACGGCAATCCCTAATGGCTTAAAGACCGCACGAGCTAATTCGATATCAAATCCTGTCAAGCTACCATCTTTTTCCTGAAAACCCATTGGTACAAAGGTATCATCTAAACCAATAATAACTTTTTGATTTTCTTTAATTCGTGAAAATTGATCAACATTTTCCTTTTGATGAATACCACTACACCCTGTTAAAACAAGGAGAGCGATTAATAATATAACAATTTTCTTCATTCGACCTCCCTAATTCACCGGTGTGACCTTCAAGATATGATTACTGATATTTTCAGCAAATGCCATATCATGAGTCACAACAATCTGGGTAATGCCTGAGCGCTGTTCTGTTAAAATCAAATTTTCAACTTCTTTTCTAAGCTCAGGATCAAGTGCCGAGGTCGGCTCATCATAACCGATTACCTTCGGGTGCATCATCAAAGCGCGCGCTAGTGCCACTCGCTGCTTTTGACCGCCCGAAAGCTGATATGGATAGGTTTTCGCCTTATCCTTAATGCCCAACTGTTCAAGCAAATTTTCTGCCTGCTTTAATACGTCAGCTGGATCTTGCTTTAAAACCTTCAATGGTGAAATCGTTAGATTTTCTAACACCGTCAAATGTGGAAAGAGTTGAAAATCCTGAAAAACAATCCCCACGATTTGCTCGCCATGTGCTTTAGTATCGTTAACAATTCGCTTATTATTAAAATAAAATTCCCCCGAATCAATTGTTTCAAGCCCTGCTAGCATTCTAAGTAAGGTTGTTTTTCCACCGCCGGATTGACCGACAATAGCTAAAACATCGCCTTCATTTACTTTTAAATTTAAGTTTTTAAAAATCTGTTTGTCGCCAAAAGATTTATTGATATTTTTTAACTCAAGCATTCATTCACCTACTTCCAACCGTCAAAATGTTTTTCAATTCGCTTTGCGACAATCGTTAAAATACCAATCAATGCCAGATAAATCGCTGCAACAATAAACATTGGTACTAAACTAATATCTCGACTCATCGCAATCTTGCCTGCACGCAATAAATCTCCTAATCCCAAAACATAAATTAAGGAGCTGTCCTTAACCAGATTGATTACTTCATTTGCACCACCGGGAAGGATAATCTTAAATACCTGCGGCAAAATAATAAAACGTGCCGTTTCAAATTTTGAAAACTGCAAGACCTTTGCTGCTTCGTACTGTCCTTTCGGAATAGCTTGCAAGCCTCCTCTGAAAATTTCTGCAAAATAAGCTGCATAGTTTAAAATAAAGGCAAAGGCTGCTGCATCAAAACGCTCAAAAACAATGCCGCCCTGAATCAAAGGTAGTCCATAAAAAATAAAAATAAGCTGCAATAATAACGGTGTGCCACGCATTATCCAAACATAAACGTTCAGCAGATAACTCAATGGCTTAATCCCTGTCCGAATACCGAAAGCGACAACAAGTCCCAAAGGAACTGAACCAATCAAGGTAATGCCAAACATTTTTAAAGTCATTATTGTTCCCTTTAATAGTGCCGGTAAAATCTCTAAAATATAACTCATCAAAACTCCCATCAAAATTATTTAGTTTGATTACAATTATAACATATCAGCATAGCTTTGACAGGGAATACCTTAACAAAAAAGAAGCCTAGATTTCCTAAGCCTCTTGAACCATTAAATCATCGTTTGTCACTTCATCATCAAACAAAATCTCAACTGATCTCGTCAAAACATCTGAATAGCTGTATGAAACACGCTCAAACTTATTTTCCTCTTGATCAAGCTCTACTACAAACAATGAAGGATATACCTCTGTTAGCTTACCACGTCTGATTGATTGACGTTTACGACCAGTTTGTGAGGTTACTTGAATGTTCATACCAATCTTGCCGTTTAAAGCCTCTTTAATCGTTGTTAATGTCATTGCCATTCTAACACTCCCTTAATCTCTAGAATTGTAACATAAATCAAAGCTATTTTCAAGCTCTTGCAAAGAAAGAAATGGATAAATATATGCAATTTTAAAAGAAATACAGTAATCCAGATTGAAAAAATTTTGCAGTGGAGGCGAGTGGTGAAATTTATCGTTTTTTGACCGACAACGACTCAAAAAAAGAGGCAGGACATTGTCCCAACCTCATACTAAATCCCTATTAAGTTCATTTTTAGCTTTAAAATTAATTTATTTAAAAGAAAATTGATTGCAGGATATGCCCGCCATAGATTAAAACATAGCTATATAGGAAAATCGGTAATGGCTTTCCTACAAAGATTGAGAATAAAAACGACTTTTTAGTCATCTTTGTTAAGCTTGCCATCAATACTAATGCATCGTCTGGCGCAATCGGCAGCACCATCATCACGAAGAAAAAGATGTCCCATTTCCTCCCCTTGTCCAACCAACCAACATAACGATTGAAGGTTTTTTCTTTAACAAATAGCTGAATGAAGTCTTTACCAAACGTCCGTCCAAGATAAAACAAGATGATTGAGCCAATCACAATGCCGACATAGTTATAGATAAAGCCATGCACCGGACCGAAAATCAAGACGCCTGCAACTGTTGTAATCCCTCCTGGGATAATTGGTATAACAACTTGAATAATCTGAATGAAGATGAAAATCAAAGGGCCAAGCAATAAACGATTGCCGACAAGCTCATTTAACGCTGTTTTATCCTGAAAAACACCTAGTCGATAAAAATAAATGACTGCCAAAACTGATAGCGCCATACCAACCAACGAAACAACATTGATAACTTTCTTAGCAACTGTATAGTTCATAGACCCTTCCTTTCCTTTTCAATCCACCATCAAAAAACTATCCCAATAATTATTTCATGTTTTCATGTTTTAATGCATTACTGCATACACAATCAGTATAACACCTAAAACAATTCTATACCAGCCAAATAATTGAAAATCATTACGTTTTAAATAATTCATTAAAAATTTAATCGCAAAGATTGAAACGATAAAAGCTGTCAGGCAACCAACCAATAATACTAGAAATTGCATGCCGGTAAACATATTGCCATTTGCCAAAAATTTCAAAATCTTAACACCACTTGCACCAAACATCACCGGAATGCTCAAAAAGAATGAGAACTCGGTCGCAACAAATCTGGAACAGCCAATAATAATTGCGCCTAAAATTGTCGCACCGCTACGTGATGTTCCGGGTATTAGCGCCAGTACTTGGAAAAAACCAATCACGATTGCTGCTCTATAGGTCATGCCTCTTAAATCTGAGAGCCTTGGTCGCTTGTCTTTTTGCCATTTTTCAATCAAGATAAAGGCAACCCCATAAATAATCAACATCAATGATACTGTTATAAAATTATGCAAATGCTTATCCAAAAAATCATTTAGCGGTAAGCCAATCACCATTGCGGGTAAGCAAGCGATGACGACCTTAAACCACAGCTGCCATGTATCTTGCTTTTCTTCTAATGACTTAGTATTAGAGAATGGGTTTAATTTGTGAAAATAAAGCCAAACCACTGCTAAAATCGCTCCAAGCTGAATGACGACATCAAACATATTCATGAAGGCTTGACTTTGTTTCATCTTGATAAACTCGTCCGCTAAAATCAAATGCCCTGTTGAAGAAATCGGTAACCATTCGGTGATTCCCTCAATAATTCCCATCACAATCGCTTTAATAATATCCATAGTTACACCTTTCCATCATAATGATTGCAAGTCTGCTAGAAAGTTTTACCCCTCTATCTAACCTGACCCATTTCATTATAACAAAATAAATCAGCTATAGTGCTAATATCTTAATAAATAAATATTATTTAAGAAAAAGCTAAGAAACCAGCCTCTTAATCGATTTTTTTAAAAGCCAACCAAGCTAGTAAAGACTGCGTGGTCGGCTGATATTTATTGTTCGTGACATGGATATATTTTTAGCAAATCTCTTTCGTGCTGGCACTTTAACGCTTTGCGACCTTGCCAAATACTGCTACACTAGGATTGTTTGCATCAAGCGTTATTAGTAACTAATCCAGAATGCAGGGTGAACTGGGGATGTTTCATGTATTGTTGTTCCTTCGTCTGTTTCTGTAATTTTAGCATCGGCAGGAAACATACCTCTATGTAAAATCAGCACACTATTATCCTGATCTCCTGGCGAAGCAAGCCATGTGCTAATAGTTGCAGCACCATGCAGAAAGTTCCCTTTATTAGTCAATTCAACCGAACTACCTCCAAGTATATCGCTAATCGTAGGCACAAAGGCGGTCAGAGTACCACCACTACTATCAAGGATAGTCGAATAACGATTATCCAAGCCGGCAGCATCGTAATCCCGCTTCCAGTTGGTTGCGGTAGCCGAGCCGCTATCTTCTCCTTCCCTAATCGTAAGGCCTTGATTATAGCTAAAAGTGGCAAAATTTGGATAATCTTGCTTTATCGCCAGCACGCGCGCTTTATCGGCGGTATTTGTCATGTTGGTGTAGTAGTTTTCCACTGCTTTTCTGACCGGACTAATCGCAACACCACCATCACCAGTCTTGCCATAGTTATTATTACCACTACTATCAAAGTAAGTATCATAACCACTACTATCAGTCGGAAGAAAAGTAAGCATCGCTGAAGCGTCAGTTCCTGTGGCATCACCACCTCCTTCAGCAACAGGTGGCGTTACTCCAGCCTCTGCATAGGTTAGCGGGGTTGTCCGGATAATCTTTGCCTTATGATTAGTCGTATCGTCCTCTAGTATCAGCCATTTGGCGTTGTCAAATCTCGTGACACCATTACGATTAAACGGTACAGAA
>JAISYB010000136.1 GCA_031270215.1 Streptococcaceae bacterium
CATTTCTATGAATTTCTTCAAAGGTAATCTCCCACTCATTATGACATTCTACGCCAGTAAAGGTAACCATTGGATATAATGCGCCAAGAAGCCCTTGCTGTCTGGCATTGTGCTTTGCCTGTGGCAATTGATTATAGCGGTATTTCAATAAATTTCGTGTCACCGACTTATCCGCTAATGCCAGATAAAGCGGCACTGCATAAGCTTCTGTATCCCAATAAGTTGCACCACCATATTTTTCTCCGGTAAAGCCCTTTGGTCCAATATTTAAACGCTCGTCCTCGCCGTAGTAAGTTGAAAATAGCTGAAAAAGATTGTAGCGAATACCTTGCTGTGCTGCATCATCTCCTGAAATAACAACATCAGCAATCTGCCAACGCTCCTGCCACTTCTGACTTGTTGCTTCCTTTAGCTGCACGTAGCTTTCTTTTTCAAGCGCTGAAATAATCTCATCTGCTTTAGCAAGCTGTGCTTCCTCAGCTATATCTCGGCTAGTAAGAACAACTACCTTTTTTTCTAGCTGCGCAGCTTCTCCTGCATTTAAGTCAAAGACAAAATGTTCCGAAACGATACTTTCCCCTGCGATAAATTCACCTTTCACTTGTGGAAATGTCTTATTTTCCATCGCAGTAGTAACAGTAAATTGCTCAATTCCAAAATCATTCGGTATCGTTTGCGTCGTTAAATACGGTATTGGAGCTTCTCCTACTGCCTGCGTAATCCAAAATTTTTCATCATAATTCGTATCAAGGTTATGAACATTTCCATCCAGTTTAGAAATTAATTCGACCTTGGCTGCCCCGCTCAGCGAAGTTACTTCGACTTTTTGAGCGGACAATTCCTTAGTGGTCAAAGACAAAAAGCGCTCAAAACTAAATGATAACTCAACTCCGCCAACAACTGCCGTAAATTGACGTGACAAAACACCGTTTCTCATATCTAATGCCAATTTAAAATTCTCAGAAGCTTGTTTTGCCAAGTCAAGTAATTCACCATTAACCAAAATATCAACGGCAATAAAATTGGTTGCATTAATCACTTTTCCAAAATAATCTGGATATCCGTTTTTCCACCAACCGACCTTTGTCTTGTCTGGATACCAAACACCAGCCAAATAGATACCTTGATGTGTATCGCCTGAGTAGCTTTCTTCAAAGTTTCCACGCATTCCCATATAACCGTTCCCAATTGATGTTAGAGATTCCTGCAATCTTTTATCTTCAATGGTGCATTTTTTAGTTACCAGCCGCCATGGGTCAGTTTCAAATAATCTTTTGATGTGTTTCATTTCAGTCCTCCTAATGTGCGCAAACGTTTGCGTTATTTCGATATTATTCTAACACCTTTTATTTAGCATGTCTACACTTACACGACAACTTTTTGTTTTTTATCAGTTTGGTAACGACAAAACGACCGACTACCTCTCGACACCCCAGTCCTAAAACAAGCACCGATAACTAATCTACCCCCGTAACCTTGATTTTATTTCCCTTTCATTTTCAGATGCCGTGGAGACAATATCCATCAAGCGGCACAAAACAGATAATAATAACATGCCTTACTCACCAGAGTTTCCGGTATCTCAAAGAAATTTCAACTAAGCCGCAAAAGCTACTTCACTCGGAAACTTTCGTAAAAGCTCACCCGACTGTATCAAAGCAGAGGCAAAGTCGTTCAGCGCTGTAGAAATTTTAAAATTAACTCTGTTATGAACCCGTTTGCCCTCACACGTGACAAAAACATAAGAAAAAGTTATACTCGTATTATCAAAAAATCGCTAAGAGGTCTAGTAAAGCTATTCCTTAAGCAGATACTAAGGAGAATACCAATATGCCGACATTATTAATTTGGATTTTGTTAATCATTTTTATCGCAGCCATAGTCGTTATCTTCAGCGTTTCAAGTGTTATCTACGTCGTGAAGCAGCAAACTGTGGTAATTATCGAACGCTTCGGGAAATATAAAACAACCAGCCAGAGCGGTTTTCACGTCAAGCTACCTTGGGGAATCGACCGTATTGCTGCACGAGTTCAACTACGCTTAATGCAAAGTGACATGACGGTAGAAACCAAAACAAAAGACAATGTATTCGTGACAATGAATGTCGCAACACAGTTTCGTGTCAGCGAGGAAAATGTTACCGACGCATACTACAAATTAATGCGCCCTGAAGAACAAATTCGCTCATATATCGAAGATGCTCTCCGTTCAAGCGTACCAAAATTAACCTTAGATGAATTATTTGAGAAAAAGGATGAAATTGCCCTAGAAGTACAACATCAAGTGGCAGAAGAGATGTCAACCTATGGCTACATCATTGTAAAAACATTGATTACAAAGGTTGAACCAGATGCCGAAGTTAAGCAATCCATGAATGAAATCAATGCGGCACAACGAAAACGTGTCGCAGCTCAAGAGTTAGCAAATGCTGATAAGATTAAGATTGTAACAGCAGCTGAGGCTGAAGCCGAGAAGGATCGCTTGCATGGTGTCGGAATCGCCGAGCAGCGTAAAGCCATCGTTGACGGATTGGCAGAATCTATCAAAGAAATGAAAGATGCTGGCGTTGAAATTTCTGAAGAACAGATTATGAGTATCTTGCTGACAAATCAATACCTAGATTCATTAAATACTTTCGCCACAAATGGCAACAGTACGATTTTCTTACCAGCAAGCCCAAACGGCATTGAGGATATTCGCACACAGCTTTTGAGTGCGTTCCAAGCCAAAAATAAATAAGCACAAAAAATACTAAAATCCAAAAAACCGTGTGAAATCCGCCACTAAAACGTTGATTTCATACGGTTTCTATTTTAAAAATTCTTTCAATATTTTGTATTCATTAATTATGAATATCTCTTTATTATCTGAGCTTCCAATTAATAACTTAGTTTTATTTCCCTTTACTTAGCCACTCCGTAACATGTTTTATTTTCCTTCTGGAAACCAAGCAGCTTTCACCATTTGAAAAATAAACTAGTAAATTTGTTTTATCTAATTCGACAACATTTTCCAGATTGACCACAAAAGATTTATGACATTTAAACAGTCGACTATCCTTGCTTTCTATATCAGATAGCTTTGCATAAAATTCAAAGCGTTTCTTTTTTGAGATTAATATAATTTTATGTGGCTGATCAGATGTTTCAAAATAAAGCACATCTGAAAAAGGCATTTTAAATTTCCGATATTTATTTTCAAAAATAAAAGGGTCGTCAAAATCAACAGCTTGAGATCTCTTATTCACATAGGAAATACAGCCCTCTAGCCGTTTTTCAAAATTGGGATCTTCTTTTGATATAAATTCTAAGGCGCTTACCTTATAAGCATACGTTAATGGGGCAAATTCTGAATGGGTCGTCACAAAAACAATTGTTCCAAGTTCATCCTTTTCCCTAATTTCTTTGGCAATTTCTAAGCCTCGTTTTTCCGATTTTTTGATATCAATGTCTAAAAAATAAAGTTGATGACTCCCTTGCTCCATAATACTATCAATTAGTTCTGCTGATTTTCCCGTCGAAATCAATTTTTCTATTCGGACGTCCATTTTATCCGAAGAACTCATGATAATCTGTTCAATTTTTTTCCGTTGAAATATATCATCTTCTAAAACAAAAATATTCAATCCTTCTCACATCCTTATTGTAATCGTTTGCGTAAATAAATTATCAGAAACCTCTGTATCAATTGATGCAAAATTATAGGTTGCTAGAATGGTCTTTACATTGAATAATCCCGTCCCTCTATCTGCTCCCTTGGTAGAATAATCCGCCTCAAATAATCTTCCGATTGGAATATTCATCATACTATTACTATTTCTGATAATCACAATCACGTTCTGTCCGTCTTTTAGAAAAGCCAACTCAAGTAATGGTTTTGAACATTTACTTGCCGCTTCAATCGCATTATCCATCAAGATTGAAATAATTCGGATAAAATCAAGAATTTCTATTTTCAAATCGACAATTGCTTCTTTAATTTCGATACTGATTTCCACATTATTTTTTCTAGCTTCTGTTAATTTCCAAAACAACACACTTTTCAGGGCAGAGTTTTTAATATTCGATAATTCATTGATATTGGTATGTTCCGTTTGATTCACCAATTTTAGATTGGCAGAAATCAAAATATCATTGTACACTTTTTTTACTTGATTAATTTCCCTAGAATCAATGCTTTCTTTTAAACTAATGAGGATATTGGCATAATCATGCCGAAAACCTTTTAATGTCTGATACATCAATTCGATTTCATTGGTATACAAATCAAGCTGCTGCAATTGTTGATCTTTAGAACGTTGAACCTCTAATTGTAAATAGCTTCTCAATTTGTCACTAATATATGCCATGATACTAATAAACATGAAGAAAAAAATGAAAAAAACGTATTTACTGTATTCCGCAATAGGAGATTCTCTTACAAAATAGCTCTCATAAAAATAAACAACTAGAAATAGAAATAAACAAAATAGAAGCACTCTATTTAGTGGGGCAATAATCTTCTTTTTGATAAATTCATCTTCATTTTTTAAAAGCTTCATATCTATTTTAAAAAGGCGTAATGCAATATAATGAAGAATTACTGCTAGCACTATTGAAATGATTCCAAAAATCAAGGCATGTCCTTCTAAAACAGTGCTGGAGCTAAACTCATAGAAAAAAAGCGAGGGAAAATTAAGTAGCAACAACGAAACAGACGCTGTATATATACTATAAAAAAAAGTCAGCTGTTTCATATTTGGTTCTCGAACATGTTTAGAATAGATATAAAAAAACGGAAAAATCGTAATCATGCTATAATTCCCAAGCAGTGTTGCTGCAATTGAAAAATAAAGAATCGAACTGAGTACACCTAATACAGAAATTTTCTGTTTTGAAATCCCATAGTAGACACTCCAAACCAAGAAAATCTGCAACCCTATCACAATCACATTATCCATTAACCGACCTCCTTAGGATTTTTATTATAACACATCCATAAAGCGAGGATATGACAGATATTCGATGTGAATAAAAATTGGTGCTTGCAATGCTTTCAAACTATCGGAAAAATAATATTGAGTCGTTTTCGTAATCAATTATAATTGATGGGGCATTTTATTTAGTTGTAATATCCAAAATACCCGTAACGGAAATTTTAGACATTTTTTCTGCATCGTTAAAACAACTGTTCTGCGTGCCCCATCCGCTTTACTTCTTTTCAAAAGAGGCTGACCCAAAAGTCTTTGCTGTTGTTTAATGTTCGTGATTCACGGGAGACAAACAGTGCCGACTAGTCAGCACATGGGAAAGCGGCTAAAGCACGTTGCCACTAGCTTTTCCGTAAGCCACCAAAGTGGCACCTTCATTTGCCTAGAAAGCGATAAATTCCCGAATATTGATCCCCCAATTTCCTAATTCCTACGTCGTTAAACGCTGAATTCCACCTTCAGCTTGATAGTGGTTTGGTATGCTGTTCCAGCTTTCAATAACTCTTCTAATATCCCTTACTATCGGAAAAGTTAAAGGAGGTCGTCCATTGATTATCCAATAAGAGAGAATTTCTCCTTCCCCCTGCTCTGTCGATAAGTAAATTATTCCATGTGCACATCAGTTCTACCAATGCCTACACTACTTTCTCAAAAATTTTGGGCGCTTTAAAAACAGACTAGAAAAATTATTTCTTAGGTTTAAAAAGCAGTCCCCAAAAATAATTGTTAATAGCTCCATTTCCACCAATAACCTTATTCAACTCGTTGGTAGTTAATTCTTTAAATTGTTTGTTATTCATATTCGTTATCTCCTTATTCATTATTAAAAATTTTATCCTTGTAATAATTAAAAAATGTTTTTTTGCCGGTAATAATTGTGACTTTGCCTTGCAGCCCATATCGACTACGGACAGCTTGAACTCTGGACAGCGCTACTTCTGCAATCACTTTATAAAAATTGCCTTCTTTTGTACGTGTCGGAGAAGAGGCAATTTCACTAATCCTCCCTGTTAATAGCAATGCTTCTGATGTTTTTTGTGCATTATTCATTCGGACCTCTTGTCCTTTTTTGAGTCCAAGAACATCGGTCGTCGGAATGTAAAAAACGAGATGGATTTTTGTATTCTCCTGTAATGACGGATAAACCTCCGCAACCATTGTCCCACTCGGAATTTTTTTCATACCTACGATTTCATCATTTATATGCAAAATCCCTGCTTCTTTTGTCACTAAAATTGAGCGAGAAAGTTCCTGTGTTTCAAGATTGAGTTTTGCTTCTAATTCTTTTTTTGTTGCTTCTAACGTCGTGATTTCTTGATTCAAATTTGCCAATTTCTCTGCCTTAAAAGCCTCTAACCGACTCTGTAGACTCGTTGATTTAGAAACGATTGCACCTGCCCCAGCCTTTTGAGTATTAAGTGATGTGGCGGCGCTTTGTAATTGTTGAATATTAGTTTCAATTTCAACTAAAAATTGATTTTTTAATCCCTCCTTTTGTTCAGATTGCTCTTTCAATTGATTGACATAGGTCGCATGCATTGCCGATAGTGAGTGATTTGCTGGTAATTGGGTATTGTTAGAAATAGCATGTTTTAATTCTTGATAGGCTGCTAATTTCCCATCGTTCTCACTAATTGCGAGATCAATTGCTTGTTTCGTTGCTTCTATCGTTGCATTTTGATTCCCAATAGTTTGGTTTTCTTTGGCTGCATCCTGCTTCACCTCCTTTACTTGCGCAAAATATGCCGCTAACATTTGACTATAACCAAACGCATCCTCTCCTTCAAATGTTTTCTCTCCATTTTCAATCCCTCGTTTTAAACGTTGAATTTGTTCCAATTGTTGTTTGGTGGACTCCAGCTGATGAGTTAACAAATCTAGCTGTGTCTTATCCTGATCATGATTATAAACTAATAGTGTTTCCCTTTTTTCTACCATTCTATTTTCTTTCAAATAATTTTCAATGATGTCATTATCACTAGACGATTGAAGCCGCTCGACAATTTTTGTCGGCATAATTTCAGCAGAAGACTTCATAACCAATTCTTTTTTTCCAATAAAAGAAAAAATGAGAATAAAAACCAGCAATAATAAAATCGGAAAAATAATCAATGTAGAGAAGTTCTGGTATCTTCTATGATAAAACTCCGTACTTTCTAATAGACGTTTATCCATTCCAGCTCACCTCGCTATTCATTCACTAATTTCCAATACATTCCCCTATGAGTAAGAAGTTCATCCGGACTTCCCTGTTCGATGATTTCCCCTTGATCCATTACAACCACCTTTTCGCAACGCTTTGCAACACTTGGTCGATGAGCAACAAAAATGATCGTTTTTTCGGCTAGCGCTAATAGGTTATCAATGATTCTCTTTTCTGTTAACACATCTAAACTGCTTGTTGCCTCATCTAAAATAAGAACAGGTGCATCCGTTAATAACGCTCTAGCTAACGCAATTCGTTGTTTTTGTCCACCGGAAATTCCCGTGCCATCACTGGCTAGTTCCGTTTGATAATTTAGCGGCATTTGTTCGATTTCCTGCCTGATTCCAGCTATTTCCACTGCTCTTAAAATTTCTTCCTGCGTCGTTCCTTCTTTTGCGCCTAAAACTAAATTATCCAAAATAGAACCCGAAAATACATACGGTTGTTGCGGAAGATAATTGATGGTTTTTCGTAATATTTTTTTATCAATATTTTGAATATCTGTTCCGGCAAATTTGATTTTTCCTGCATTGGCATCAAAAAATTGCACAATCATTTTGGCAAGCGTCGTTTTTCCTGAGCCACTCACTCCAACAATTGCCAGCTTTTCTCCCTGCGGTATGGTCAAATTAATATTAGACAAGGTATCTCTTCCGAAACCATATTTATACGATAACTGTTCAATTTCAATTGTTTGATTCAATAAATCAATAGCCATTGATTTATGCGTCTCTTTAAACTCGGATTCAATTAAATACACTTCATTTAAACGATTATTTGCCACACGTGCCGACTGCAATTTTGCTTGAAGATTAATAATATTCTCCAACGGATTGGTAAAATACGTCAGTAAGGTATTATAAGTAATCAATTGCCCTAAACTGATTTTTTGATTCATAACTAAGTTTGAGCCTACCCATAAAATACATACATTGAGAAAAAGCTGAGCGCCGGATTTTAATACTTCTTGTAATGCTTCAGTTCGAGCATAATGAAAAGATTTTTTTAAATAATCGACAAATTCCCGATCAATTCTTTGATAGCGCACCTCTTCACTCGTTAACGACTTAATGGTTTCAATCCCATTGATGTCTTCAATAATCGAAGAGCTGACCATCGAATTTGCCTGCATCATGTCATTATTCATTTTTTCAAACGGCTTCATGAAAGCAAAAATAATGACCGTGTAGATAGGAATAGCAACCAGCGTTAGTAAAAATAGTTGAGTGTTTTGGATACATAAAACCGTCCCAACAATCAGTACAATCGACATATCTAAAAATAGAGATAAAATAGTACTCGCTAACGCATCAATAATCGAATTGGCATCTGTAAAACGCGAGATAATTTCTCCTGTTCTTCTAGTAGAAAAAAACGACATCGGAAGTTCAAAAATATGGCGAATATAGCCCAAGATGACATCAATGGTTAATCGCTGTCCTAAGACAGTTAATAAATATTTTTGAGCAAAAGACAAAACTTGTTGGATTGCATAGGTGATGAGTAGTCCAATAGAAATAATCCCAAGCGTTGTTTTCATCTGATCCGGAATATACGTATCCACGATCCCTTGAAGATAATAGGAACCCACGATATTCATAATGGTTACTAGTAAAGCAGCCACAACAATATTGAAGATCAGTCTGCCTTGCTTTAAAAGTAAGGGGACAAAGCTCAATAATCCGTTACTTTTATCTCTTTCAGGAAGATAATTCGCCCCTGGCGCAATAAACAAAGAAACACCAGACCATTCCTTTGCAAAATCTTCTTTCTTTACTTTTGTTATTTTCACAGTTGGATCTGGATCTGCAATAATCAAGCTATCTTTTTTATTTTTATAAACCACCACATAATGAAGCAATTTTCCATCTTTCAAAATATGTGCAATAAATGGATAAGGAACGTCTTTCTCAGCAAATAAACTCATATCCGCTTGCAAGGCTCGCGTTTCAAAACCTAATTGTTTTGCCGCTGAAACAATTCCCAAAGCGGTTGTTCCTTCCATATTTGTTTTGGTAAGTTCCCTAAGATGAGCCAAGGAGTAGAAAGAACCATAGTTTTTACAAATCATTGCCAGAGCAGCCACACCACAATCTCTCGTGTCTACTTGCGGAACATACTTATATTTTTTGAAAATCACCATTTTAGCCCCCTTGAGCATTACTGTAAAAAATATTATCAATAAAATGAGAGAATCTAAATCAGTTAGTCCCAAAAGGGCAATCAACATTCCTAAACGGTCATTAGTAATTCTTAGCAGCCTAAATCAAATTAAATACCTCCAAGTGATATAACCGAATTTCTCCTAGAATCTATTCAAAAATAAGCTAATTTAAAAGATACTTTTTATATCAATCAATAATATTTAACCAATTATTCTACATCGTAATTAAACCATGTCAATTAGTTAACATTAGATAAAAATGACCTATTAGGAAAGCAAAGTGCTCGTTTATGACATTGCCATTTCACTTTTACTATATTGATTTATACTTAGTAATATAATCATGATTATCAAATTTTTATGCAGAAAGGAATGTTTTAGAATGAAAAACTTAGAGGAAAAATATGCAAATATTGATGATGTAGCATTGGCGGAAATTGAGGGTGGACTTTTCCCTATTGTAATTGGCGGTGTAATTATCACTGGAAAAGCAGTCGCAGCAGGAGCTACTATATTAGCAGGATTAGGTGCTGGTATTTATTTCGGAAGTCGATAAGGAGACTATGATGAACAATAATAAGTTGAATAAATTTGAAATTTTAGAAGATTATCAATTAGAAAAAGTTGATGGTGGCTTAATTATTACAGGAACTTTGGTAGCAGCTGGGTTTGGATTATTTGCTACAAGCTTTGGAGTTGGCTTCGCTATCGGTGGAACGCTAAAGAAAAAATAGGAGGCACTATTATGGTGATTACAGGAAGACTAGTATTTAAATATGCCATGCTTGTATCTATCGTATTACAATCTCTATTTTTATTAGGATATTTCATAGGAAAATTTCCAACTCTTAATGTCATGCTAACTCTTATCTTTATTGGAAGCAGTTTACTTTTTTATTTGGCGATAGGCAATGATTCATCCCAGACTAAAAAGAAAACTTAAAATCTGTTTTTTCTAGACAATGGCGGAGAAAACATTGCAAAACGTAGATAATAGCTTGCTTACTTTTTTGGAAGCAATTGACAATTCATTTCATTAGTCCGATTAAGAAAGTTTAGATCCTTTTCATGATAACTTTATTCATTTTATACTTGCAGCATGTAAACTGTAATTGTAATCATGATTATTCATTTATGTTAGTTAGGAGATGATAATTTTATGCCAAAACTCAACTTTTTAGACAATATTCCCAAAGAAGCAACTTATGCTGTAGCTTTCATTCTTTTGGTGATATTTGGTCCAGGGATTATTCAAGCTCTTTTTGGAATTGGAAAAGATGTAGGAAACGCTTTAGCATTTTGGTTTAAATAATTATTTAAGTAGAAAGGATAATTCGAGATGATGAATAACTTAGAGAAAAAACATACAACAATTGATAACGAAGATTTAGCTGAAATCGATGGTGGATTTGGAATTGTAGGCGGAATACTTATCGTTGGAGGCGTAATCGTAAGTGGATTTGTTGCCGGTGCAGTATCGGGATACTACGCTAACAAAAAATAAAGGAGATAATTCAAATGGAAAAATACTTAGAACTAACAAATAGTGATTTAGAAGAGATTAACGGAGGTTGGGGATTTGGTACACTAGTCGCTCTAGGCGGAGTATTTGTAGCTGCTTATACTGCAGGTTACAGATTTGGAGCAGATTTGGCTAAAAAATAACGAAGTTGGTGACATCAATGGCTACGAAATTGTATTATATTTTATCAGCTATAATTATATTGATAATGGCGATTATTGCTGTATTGATGTTGTTAAAAAAAGCAGATGAAACAAAATCATTATTAATTATAATTATGCTGTTGCTTATTCAATCTACTATTTCCTATTTTTATTAGCAAAGTTTGGAATAGAAGACCAATAAAATGATTTCAAAAAAATACAAATGGTTATTTTAGCCAAGAAAGAGAGAAAACTATGGAACATTTGATGAATTATCCTGAAATAAATGAAAAAGAGCTGTCAAGAATTAACGGCGGATGGGTTTGGGTCATTCCGGTCATTAAATATGGCGTCCCAGCAGCTATTGCAGCTGGTGCTTATATTGGTAGCAAGCTAAAATAATTAAAATTATGCACACCCTAGATTTAAGCAACTGAAATAGAAAATTTTATTATTTTTTATTTCGGTTGCTTTTACTAATTATTTACAGTGTGTATCATTAATGCGATTTGGTAACCTCTTTATTTTTGAACTAATAATATCATATATTTTGGTTAATGCTGAAAAGTTTAGAATCTCTCTTTTTAGCAATATTATTTTTATTGAAGAAAAATCCAAGTACAAAGAAAAATAACAACCACAAAAGTAAAACTGAAATATTTTTACCTTTATCAAAAAAACTTGTGACCCAGCCATATGTCTCTCATCATCTCCAATCCATAAATAATAGGATTAAAGATATAGATAATTCCTTTTAAAAATTTTAGAAACATCTCTGGCGGAAATGTCAAACCACCCAAGAACATTTGAATGTAGAGTATCATCAAGGCGATACTTTGGTACGTTATACTCTTCGAATGAAGTCAGCAAAAATACGATTGAATATTCTAAAATATTGATGAGTATGAATGCACCAATCAAAGAAGGAAACTGATTAAAAGGAAACTCGACTCCTTTGGTAAAATATGCAAAAATTATCAGTACAGATACGGCTAATATCTGAAATAACAAAGTTGCAAAATACATACTTGCTGAGATAGTGATTTGTCTTAACCCCAGCAGTTTATATTTAATTAAACAAGAAAAAGATTATTAGAGAGTTTTATTCTGGCTCCTACGTTTTCACCGTTTTCTATCAATATTTCTTAGACAGCACAACCATTTCAGATTATCGTTTGACAAGTTTCTACTCTAATTTACTGCTTTTCTAGTTCTGATTCTATTCTCTTCAAAAGTTTTTTTAATAGTCCTTTTTCCCAGCCAAATTAATCATTCTATAAATCATCAACCCGATAAGAAATGTCATAATGAATAATTGGTAAAATACAGTTAATTCTGAGAAATTATTATCATCAATTAATGTATAATATCCTGGTAACCATGTACGTAAATTCTCAATACTAGAAATGAACTTTAATAAAACGTAGACAGATAACGATAAAAGGACAGCTCTAAATGTACCAAAGTTTATTGATATGACCATAGCTATAGAAATAAATAGAATCAAGAATAACACTCCACAAACACTCACAAGAAGCAAGTGGTTATGATATGCCTCAAAATTCAAATTAACCCCCGTACCGTTTCTAGATTTTGCTACAAAAACAATATAATATAAGTAAGAAAGAAGCATATTCAAAATATAAAAGGACATCAATACACCTACAATAGAAATAAATTTGCCCAAAATCAGTGATTTTGTCGATTTGGCTCGTGTTATTTCTAGCATAAATTGTCCATCAAAAATTTCACCTCCAAGAGTCCCTGCAGCTAAAAAAGTAAATAAAACAAGCGGAATTCCAAGCATCATTAATAAAGCCCACATACTCGTAGAAAAAGAAATGGCATCTAGTTTCCCATTTATATCAATGAAATTCCATCTGAAATAAATTCCTAGAGAATAGATTAAAGAAAAATTACTAAGCACAAAAATACCGATAAAAATTTTTCTTTTCCACATTTTAAATAGTTCCACATTTATAATATCTTTCATTTAGACTCACCTCTAAATAAATCAACTAAATTATCATTAGTAACCTGAATGTCAATAATTTGTCCATTATTCTGATAAATAATGGACAAAACCCTATCAATTAATCCATCTTTTGCCTCAAATAAAACATCATTATGCTGTATATCAACAATTGGTTGCAGTTGATCAATTAACAGCTTATTTGGATTCTCCAATTTGATAACAAATTTCTTCCCAGTAACTTTCGACACTTCTTTGACTTTTTGATTAGTAATATACAGATATCTATCACAAATTTGTTCAATTTCGGACAATTGGTGTGAGGAGATAAGAATGGTGATATTCAACGATTTTCGTAAATTGGATATAAACTCTATTAGATGGTCAACACCTACTGGATCTAAGCCAACAAAAGGTTCATCTAATATTAGGAAATCTGGTGTACCCATTAGAGACATCGCTAATCCAAGTCGCTGTTTCATACCAAACGAATAGCCTCTCACTTTCTTTTTAGAATTCGGTAAATCAACCAAATCCAATAACTCCTTAATTTCTTTTGCAATTTCAGTTTTAGTTTTTCCTTGCCAATGATTTGCATATTTTCCGACAGTATACAAGTTGTCATATCCATCCAAATACTCAAATAATTTACAATCTAGTAAGTAGCCAAACTCCCGCCTACATTTAAAGGATTTTAAATAATTCGAGTTTCCTCTATACTCAATTTCACCGGCTTCAAAAGAGGTTAGCCCAAGTATTATCTTCATTAAAGTAGTCTTTCCTGATCCATTTACTCCAAGTAAGCCGATTATTTCCCCTTTTCTTATCGCAAACGAAACGCCGTCCAAGACTGTTTTAGTATCATATTTCTTTACTAACTGATTGACAGAAAGCAATAATTCCATAAAATCCCCTCCTCATTAGTAGTTTTTCATTCGTCTAAAAAAACCGTTGTAATTCAACATTTCCACATAGCTACCTTGTTCAACGACAGTTCCATCATCGATAAAAATAATTTCATCAACGGATTTCAAAATATTTTCTCGCAGATCATGTGTAATAAAAATAATTGTATAATCTAATGTTGACAACAGACCTTCTAAAATCTCTCCTCCAGAAAAAACAAGATTTTCAATTCCGGCATCTTTAAGCTGTCTTATTCCACTAAGTATTTCCTCGAGAGTTAGATCTTCATCTCGATTTCTTCTCTCATCATACGATTAGCACCCCACACAGTGTAGATTGCATCTATTGGTCAAATGTAAATATGCCGTAGTAACTTGATCCTTCTTTACAAATGTGTTATCCGAAATAAACTCATTTTCAACTAGATATCTAAAGAAATCTGATTCTTCCTCAGTTAGTTTTTCTGTCTCTGAGATTTGATTATTTACCACGTTTTCATAAAATGACAATCCTCGTTGATCAATTCCAGCTACAACACCGTTATCAAAATTGAAAAGCATATCAATATCTTTTACCTTTGCATAAGCTACATTAGGGTTTCTATACATACCTATCCTCTTTTCATTTTTTTAGCTATCATTCTAAATATTTCGATGATTACAAATGTTAATAAAAATAGCATTAACATTGTTGAAATATCATTGTTGAAATTAATATCTGCAATTGTTAAATTTTTTGATTTTCCAGCGAGAGCTGCGGTATTTAACTTAATTTGATTAACCACTTCATTAGACACAATTAAACCTATAGCAAAGAATACTGCTAGCGAATATCCAAAAGATAAAATTAAATCCGTGATAATTCGCACTTTGGCGCTTTCAAATTTAGGTATTATCGACACAACAGATAACGAATACAAAACTATTGGAATAAGCACAACTAAGAAAAAGACCGAAAGAAAATTAAACGATCTAATTTGCAATATGTTGTATATCCACAACAATAAAAATACAATTGGAAAAATAAATTTCAAGATAGATTTAGTCAAAGTTAAAGCCCCTTTCATTTTCAATTTATTACTATTTACTCATGCAGCATTACTCTCAAACTGCAATCAAAATCAAGTTGTAAAATGCATGAATAGCTGATGTGTATAGCAATGATTTCGTTTTTATCCGAAAAATACAAAAAAATATTCCTAATAGAGTGAAATATTTTAGGATTTAAGTAAAAATTTATATTCTTTGCATTTTTCAATCAATACTTCATTGGACTTATTATTCACCTCGTTTAGCAAACATGGAAAACAATTTTTCATTAAGTGCGAACAGCTATTGCATGGTTCCCAATTTGAATATAAATCTTTCTCCATTATCTTCTCTTTTATATCAATAAAAAATTCATTTTCATTGTAAATTTTATCAATAGATTTTTCACGTAAATTATCTACTGGATATATTTTTGTAGGTTCCTGACTGTATTTATCAATTTCAAAATAAGGCTTGTAGGCATCACAAGGATATACAAATCCATCATTTGATACAAATAAGCTTTCTCTGAAAATTGGACAGACACTAGAATTCCCATACGTTATTTGGTTATCGTCAAATAGCAAAGAATTTAAATAATCTTTACCAATTTCACTTAAAAAACAAAGTTCCAAGCTTTCTCTGTTCAATAAATATCCTTGCATATTTAAAAATTTTGAAAGTTCTAATACAAACTCCAATTCCTCTGAAAAATTTATATTGAATCTATCCTTTGAGTGACTATTATTTTGATAACCCAATATCTGAATTTTATTAACATTTTTGCTTGAAAATAATTGTATTGTGTCTATTATTTCTCCTTTGTTAATGTTCATTAAGATTGTGTTGGTGTGGATTTTTAAATTAGGATTCGTCTTTTTAATTTCTAAAAGATGATCTAATGATCCCAATTGCTTATTCAGAATATCTTTTCCTCGAATGTATTTCACTGTTTTTTTATTACTAGAATCAATACTTAGTCCAACAAAATGACAATATTTACTACTGAAAATTTCATCAAATTTACCGGTGTAGATATTCTCACCAGCAGTTATGAAACCATAAGGTATTCTATAAGTATCTAAATTTTTACACACCTTTAAAATGTGCTCATATTCAAGAGGATCTCCACCTAAAAGTGACACTCCTTTTAATTGCGATGCATTTCCTATTTTTTTTACAACTTTTTCAACACTATCCTCATCAATATCAAAATCCCAACCAATTCTATCCAAAGCATTGTGACAAAATTTACAATTCATTTTGCATTTTTTTGTTAAATTCCATTTTACAAACATGGTTTCTCCTTTTCCTATTCTTTACTCCTTTTTGATTTCATGAATAATAATGGTATTAATGCAAATGCACCACAAATTATCCATGAAATTTTAATAGGTGTTTGGTCAGATTCAATTCCAATAAAATTTTTACTAATAACCCCAGTGATCAATAGTCCCAAGCACATCCCTAACTGATTAAACGTTGATTGAACAGATAACATTGTTGCCCTATTTGAGTCTCCAACTAAACTGTTTGTATATATTTGAATGACCGGGTTATACATTCCTCTACCGATTTCATACATAAAGAAAGATAGTAAGACTAAATAAAATGAGTCAAAAATACCAGATAAAATCAACCAGACTCCAAGCATTAAACAGGTTAGTCGCAAAATTTTTATATGCGAATTTTTTTTTGTTAACTTTTTCACTAACACACTTCCTAAAACCATGAACAATGAGTATCCTGATTTTATATATCCCATAATCCAAACACCTTGTCCGGACAAACCTACTAGTCTAGGTTGTTGAAAAGTATTTGCAGAAGAATTAGACATCCCAATAAAAAATACAAAAAAGAATAAAGGGAGGAAATATTTATTTTTTCTAATAAATTGATAACTTTCTTTTATAAAATCTAGTAAAGAATTCTTTTTTTCAATATCAAATGAATTAGTTCGCCTTCCCTCTTTTACCGATACGGTTATAAATAAAATAAGGACAATATTTATTATCATGCTTACTATCCAGGGAAGTACATAGCTAACACTTGCTAAATAAGCACCTATAATCCCACAAAAAATACCAGCCACATACTGAATACTATTTGAAGTGGAGAATACAGTTTCAATGTTTTTCTCAGAATTTTCCGCTATCCAAGCTTCCATAGAACCTGAGATTAAACACAGGGCTAAGGAACCTAACACTTGAGTTAATAATAAAATAATAAAATTATGAAAATAAGTAAATAGAAAGCTATACAGTACATAAATCCATAGACCAGCTAACGTTGAGAATTTCCTACCTAATTTGTCTGCAACAATTCCTGTTGGTATTTCTAATAATAGACCTAAAAAAAACATTACTAACATAAACAAGTTTGCTTTTTGCAAAGAATACCCTTTGTCCAATATAAATAGTATCAATGATGTTCCAGTTATTTCTAAAATAAAAAAGTTAAAAAAAGAAATCAAATAGTATAATTGGTAATTTTTTATCTTAAACATTTTTTTCACCTACACAAAGATTGTAGAAGCTGGTTTGAGTTTTTTTTGAGTACAAAGGAATAACATATTTTTCTAATAATGGTAATATTTCACAATTTAAAGGATCTTTTCTCATAATACTTCCTGACTTTTCGAAAGCATTAGCTCTACAACCACAGCCGCAAACTTTTAGATATTTACAACCAAAACAATCATCTATATCCTTAATTTTAATATCCCAAAATTTTTTGTACAACTCACTATTCTTAACATCTCTAATTGATTTCGCTTTTACATTGCCCAGTTTTAACGCTAAAAATCTAGAACACGGAGTTACTTCTCCTAAACCTCTAATCCCTATATTTCGCTTATTATAAGCACAGGGATGCATATCAAGGGGTTTTTCTCCATATAAAAAATTTTCCATTCCTGGTCTATATAGATTATAAATGAAAAGCTCAAAATTTGGTTTTTCATTTAGATATCTTTTAAGTAATTCAGCCACTTTTTTAAAAGTATATTCAAAGTCTGATTCAATGAGATCATCCTTATATTTTTTATATCTTCCAACCTCAAATGCAAAATCTAGTCTCCAAGCTAAAGGATTACTTTTTTTCATAAATTCGTATACTTCATCTAAATAATTTATGTTATATTTGTTCAGAATAGTGTTGACTGTCCATGGAAATCCTAGCTCATCGAAACGATTGAGAGATGCCATGATTTTTTCTCCTGTTCCTGAGCCGCGAACATAATCATTATTTTCCCCCTCATAACTAATCTTAATTTCTTCAATGTTATCTTTTACTATTTCTAACTTTTTCATAACATTATCATCTATTAATGTTGCATTAGTGATAAATATAGTTTTGATTTTTTTTTCTTTGCAAAAATATAGCAAATCGAAAAACTTAGGGCTAGTTAACACTTCCCCTCCTGAAAATATTATTTTTTCACATCCCATAGTCTTAGCTTCTAAGATTAATTCAAACATTCGTTCCAAATTTAATTCTTCTGCTATGTACTTTCTTGAATTATAATCACCATAAAAACAATGTTTGCAGGTCAAGTTGCACCCTACTGTTACATCCATATGCATAAAACGCAATTCTGGCTTCCTCATTTAGAACTCCCCTTTTGATAGAATAGATTCCCAGAATTCGGGAATCTATTCACAATTTTAACAGCACTGCATTGGAGACATAATAACTACACGTTCATCTTCTTCAGTAGTTACTTTTGTTAGTTCTTCTTTTTTCATAATGACAATCTCCTTTCTTTTGTTCTCTACTCCCTTGTTTTAAAATATATCTAAAAAAGAATAGATCATACGCATAATACCATACGTTAAACATTCTAGTCAATAACTGATTGTGATTTGATCTTTGGGCTCCAACGGCTGTAACCTGTATTCTGATTCATCTATAATGTTTAATTCGTTACGGGAACGAACAAGTCCTTTTACAACAGAAAATCTTACAATTCTAGCTCTTTGTGATTGCATTGTGTTTCCAATTAATTCATTTAAATTCATTGGTGCCCCTCATTTCTTTATTTTTATAATATGTTGATATCTCAAAATCATGAATATTTGTCTACCTATAATATAAAATTGAATACTCGTCTACCAAAAAATGTAGATAAAAAACAATTTTTAAATCCAAATATTATGATTGTTTTTATCTAAAACAAAAGCTTTTAAAACCATTCTAACAACAAATGAACGATAAACAGTTCTTTTCATTCCAAATGATAAATTAAATAAAACAATAAGCTTATCCAGTAAATCTATAGTATTTTGATTAAGGGTTAATGCACTGGGACTAACTTCTGTATAGTGAGCAAGCACACCTTCATATTCTGGATTATTTCTGACAGATACCCAGTCAATTCGTTGATAGTTTGAAGCATAACGTTCACAGATATTATCAACAACTTCCCCTGATGTTACTTTTACATTTCTCTTTAAATAGTTTAGTTTTTCTTCTTCTATTATAACTCGCGCCTCATATGACATCCTCATTTGAATTCTCATTCCAGTTCTCCTTTATTGAATATTTGTCTACCCAAAAAGTATACCACCTAGTTTTTTAACTTGCAAGTGTTACAAAAATCCTAAACAGCTTTAATTCACTTCTATCATAATTTATTTCAAAAAATAATAATTCCAAAAAGCGTTACAATAACCACGAAAAAACACCCCATGGTGTGAACCATGAAGTGTCTTGAACCATTGATATACAGCTGTTTTTAACGTTTTGAGAACTGTGAAGCTTTACGAGCTTTCTTAAGACCTGGTTTTTTACGTTCTACCATACGAGCATCACGAGTCAGCAAACCTGCAGACTTCAATGATTTACGAAAATCTGGATCTACTTGTAATAACGCACGAGCGATACCGTGACGGATTGCTCCAGCTTGTCCAGCATACCCTCCACCTACTACGTTTACTAAAACGTCATATGCACCAACTGTTTCTGTAACAGTAAATGGCTGATTAATTACCAAGCCAAGATCAGCATGTGGAATATATTCTTCAACTGCTTTATTATTTACAGTAATTTTTCCTGTTCCCGGTACTAAACGTACACGAGCAACAGCATTTTTGCGGCGTCCAGTGCCAGCATATTGTACTTGTGCCAATGAATTGTCCTCCTTAAATTAAGTTCGTGATATCTAAAACTTCTGGTTGTTGTGCTTGATGTGTATGTTCGCTTCCAGCAAATACTTTAAGTTTCATGCCTTGTGCACGACCCAAAGTATTTTTAGGTAGCATACCTTTAACAGAGTTTTGAATAAGACGAACAGGATTCTTTTCACGCAATTCTCCAGCAGAAATCTGCTTTAATCCGCCTGGATATAATGAATGATGATAGTAAATTTTATCACTTGCTTTGTTACCTGTTAATTTGATTTTTTCTGCATTGATGACAATCACAAAATCACCTGTATCAGTATGAGGCGTGAATGTCGGTTTGTTTTTACCACGCAAAATTTTAGCTACTGCTGCAGATAAGCGTCCTAATGGAATATCAGTCGCATCTACGACATACCATTTACGTTCTACTTCGCCTGGTTTCGCCATATATGTTGTACGCACGTTTATTTCCTCCAATTGTTCTTTTGTTTACAAATCATTTTTCGGTTCCGGGGCCTAAAATGGGGTAAACATACCGCTACTTATAATACTTGCTTTCAATGTCAAAGTCAAGAGAAACAATAGTAATTTATTTGGAAAAATTTGAAAGTTAAAGATATGTTTTGTTTCCTTTTAATCCATAGTCTGATAAACTAATTAAGTGAATACGGTTTCTTTTTGCAAATTTTATCTTTCGGAGGATTAATCTATGACATCTATTGGTAATTACAAACGAAGCGAAATCAGCAAATCAAATCAGCTCTTCTCAAGTATCAGAGAAACAGTTGAAGCCAACTTTTATGCAAATACAGTCACACGGGTTATGACTAGAAAAGATGCCTACAAATTAGCGACCCATGCTAAAGGGGCAATCGTGACTGATTTACCTATTAAATATCCAGAACGTCAAGGCTTACCTGAGGATGCTAAAATCTTAGTTTTTAATGATGGCGAAATTGTCGGCAGAACATCAGCAGCTAGAAAAATCATCGGACAACCCGGCGTTAATGAGACAGATTTAGCCAAAATCGTCCGCGAAGCCATGTATCATTTGTCAAGAAAAGAAACTCTAACAACTGACGTCATCGTTGGTTTGGACGAGAGCTTTACAATAAAGTCACACCTACTACTGCCCAAAGGATACGAAACAAACCTTTTGAGTTATCTGCTTAATTTCCAAGAAATAACAGCGGAATATCAAGAAAAATATGAAAACTCTAAAAGCTATCCGGTCAGTGATATTCTGATAGTTGCTGATCCAGACTGGACACATTCGGATTACCCATATGGACTTGTCTTATTTGATCCACTGCACAATACCGCAGTCGTCCTAGGCTTACGCTACTTTGGCGAGCTAAAAAAAGGGACTTTGACTCTAGCTTGGGCAAGTGCACACCGTAATGGATTCATTGCGTGCCATGGTGGAATGAAGCAATACACCAAAATTGATGGCTCTAAATATACAATGGCAGCTTTCGGTTTATCCGGTTCTGGAAAATCAACGATTACCTTATCTAAAAACGAAAGTAAATACCACGTAACAGTTTTACACGATGATGCTTTTATAATCTCTGAAACAGATGGCTCAACAGTTGCTCTAGAACCTGCCTATTTTGACAAAACGCAGGACTATCCATTAACTAATCCGGCAACGCAATACTTCCTAACTTGTCAGAATGTCGGCGTAACGCTAGATGAAAATGGAAAAAAAGTCATTGTGACTGAGGATATTAGAAATGGCAATGGTCGAACAGTTAAAAGCAAGCTCGTGACACCAAACAGGGTTGATTATCTAAAAGAAAAAATTGACGCTGTATTTTGGATTATGAAAGACGATAGCTTGCCGCCATTAGTCAAGGTAACCGATTCAAAGCTTGCGGCAATCTTTGGTTTAACGCTTGCCACTAAGCGATCAACCGCAGAAAATATCATTGGAAAAGTTGATATGGATGCCTTGGTTATTGAACCTTTTGCTAATCCATTTAGAGCTTATGCATTAGGAGAGGACTTTGAAAACTTCACTCAGCTTTTTGAAACCAAACAGACAGATTGCTATATTTTAAACACCAGCTTCTTTAATGGTCAAAAAATACAACCAAAGCACACTTTAGGTGCGATTGAGATGGTTGTGGATAACCTAGGTGACTTTAAAGCTTTTGGTCCAATAAATGACCTACTCTATCTACCAATTAACGGCTTTGAACCAGACTTCACCAATGCGTCATACGTCGCTCAGCTCAAAGCAAGAATGGAAAATAGACTCCGCTTTATCCTCAGTAAACAAACGGATTTAGAGGGCTATCATGCATTGCCTGCGGGCGTTGAAAATGTCCTAGAAAAAATCATCAACGAGCTAAGTTAACAATCTTCAGATTTATATCCACAAGCTATTCACACAAATTTTCCACAACTGTGAATAACTTGTGGATAATATTATTTATTTTGCAAATAATATCGTTTGGAATTGATGTTTTTATTCCCAAAATGTTATACTTAAGAGGATAATAATTGTCTTAATATTTAGGAGAAGTCATGGAAAAAGAAAGCTTAGAATATAAAATTATTGAATTAGTAACTCGTGCTTATCTAAATAGCGGCAAGGTGGAAAGCGAGATAGATCACCACCATTTCAGAGTAGAAATAAAAAAACGTGGAGATATTGATTACCTTAAATTATTCATCAATAGTAAACCAAAAGCGGAAGTTGAGGTGGCACGTACAACAAGCCGACTAATTTTTCTTGATGAATATGACTCTAATGCGATCAAATATATCCTTCCCTTTATCCTAAGCCTCGGATTAAAAAAAGAAGTTATCCGATATTACAAAGCTTTTTGACAAAGCATCTACAATATCCTAAGACTAAGGATAAATCGCATTAAGTTGATATGTACTTCAAAGCACTACTTTTAGATTCTAAGAATAGACATGTCCGCCTATTCTTGGAATTTTACTTTTTTCGCTCCAGCTAATCTACCGTACAATACTTTTGATTGTCTTACATTGCTTTAAATCCTAACAAATTAGAGGTGTAATCTTGCAGATAAAAATTCATCAAACCAGCGATAACATCAAGCTGACAACCCTTGAAAAAAGCGAGCTTTGGGTTGAGGGTATCTTTACCTTGCTCATCATGATTTTACTTAACCTCTCAGCCATTTTCGTTTTAAATATCATTCTTGTTCAAAATGCCGAATTTAACAATCTAATTTTTGAAACTAAAATCCAATTTGTTCAATTTTTCAATTCTGCAACATTTTATTCTTGGCAAAAATTTTTTATCGCCTTAACGCTTATCATTGATGTCTGGGTGGTCGTTTGGCGGCTAAAACGACGTTATCAACAGATGCAGCTAAATCACATCATCAACGAGCTGCATTACATTTCTCTAGGAAACTTTGAACACCGTATTCCGTTCAAATTAAAGAACGATTTAGCAACTGTCATCAAGAGCATTAATTCCCTAGTTGACTCAACCGTACAAGCAATTGAGGAAGAACGTGAAATCGAGAAAAGTAAGGATGAATTAATAACTAATGTCAGTCACGATATCAGAACACCACTAACTTCCATCATTGGCTATCTTGGGTTAATAGAAGAAAATCAAGACCTGACACTAAAGAATCTGAAAGATTATACACATGTAGCTTTCTTGAAGGCTAAGCAAATGAAAGTCTTGGTTGATGACCTCTTTGAATACACCAAAGTCAGACAGCCAGACAAAAAATTAACATTTGTCAGTATCGATTTACATGCAATGATTGATCAGCTATCAGTTGAATTTGAGCTGCTAGCTAAGCAACAAAAGATGGAAATCAACGTAACGACTCAGCCTGAAAAGATTTTTGTCGAGCTTAATCCAGAAAAAATGGTTCGTGTCTTTGAAAATTTAATTACCAATGCTTTAAAATACGGAACGAATGCGACTTTAATCGAAATCAATGCTTATATAGTTGGCAAAGAAGTGATTATTGTTGTCAGAAATAACGGCAAAGCGATTCCTAATGATGATTTAGATAGGCTGTTTGACCGCTTTTATCGAGGAGATAACTCGAGAAATCAAGAAACCGGTGGCACAGGTCTTGGACTTGCGATCACTCAAAGCATCATCACACAGCATCAGGGCTCAATTTATGCCGAGTCCAACTCTGGATGGACAAGTTTTATTATCCACTTACCGTTAAAACAAATGGAAAGACCAGCTTAGTCCTTATTTAACCATGGTCGCTTGTTTAAGTCACTATGATAGAATTTTTTACAGTATAGTCACAAGCTTCTTGCGATATTTTTAAATTTTTCATCCAGAAATAATATCTTTTACGTAATAGATGATAAGCCAAAGAAGCTCAAAGAATAAGAGGTGAAGCTCAAAAATGAATGCAGAAATTATCGCTGTTGGAACAGAACTTTTAACCGGTCAAGTCGTCAATTCCAACGCAACATACATCTCTGAGAAGCTCGCTGCACTCGGGATTGATGTTTATTTTCATACAAGCGTTGGCGACAATGCGACCAGATTAACGCAGGCAATTAAAAACGCCGAAGCTAGAAGTGATTTGTTAATCCTAACCGGCGGCTTAGGACCAACAGATGATGATATGACCAAGCAGGTCTTAGCCAAACATCTTGGCAAATCCTTAGTCGTCGATGAAGCTGCAATGCAAAAACTCAACCATTTTTTTGAAAATAGCACGTACAATCGAACAGCAAATAACGACCTCCAAGCCCTAATCCTCGAGGGTGCAACAGCTTTGAGCAATAAAACAGGTCTTGCTGTCGGCTCATTTATTGCAATAAATGATAAGCAATACGCTATACTACCTGGTCCGCCAAGTGAAATGAAACCAATGATGAGCGAACAACTACTTCCCTTACTGAGTGGTAAAACTCGTTTATATTCACGAGTTCTACGATTTTTCGGTATTGGTGAAAGTCAATTAGTGACCTTGCTTGATGATTTTATCAAAAATCAAACAGACCCAACGATTGCCCCTTATGCAAAAACTGGAGAAGTCACGCTACGGTTGTCCACAAAAGCTGAAAATCACGAAATTGCCATGCAAAAGCTCAATCAGCTGGAACAAAAGATTTTAAATGTTGGCCGTCTTAAGGATTTTATGTATGGCTACGGTGAAGAAAACTCAATTGCGGCAGTCGCGCTACAATTATTGAAAAAGAATCAATATACAATTACCGCTGCCGAAAGCTTAACGGCTGGACTATTTCAAGCGACTTTGGCAAGCATGGCTGGCGCTTCATCAATCTTTCCGGGCGGCTTTGTGACCTATAGTAAGGCAAGCAAAGCTAAACTTCTCAATATCTCACTAAAAGATTTAAATGACCACGGCGTTGTCAGCGAATGGACTGCCATAGCCATGGCAGAGGGTGCGCAAAAACAGCTAAACACCGACTACGCTATCAGCTTTACTGGTGTTGCAGGTCCTGATACCCTTGAGGGACAGCCTGTGGGCGTTGTCTGGCTGGCCTTAGCAAGAAAGGGAAAATCAACGATTAGCAAATGTGTCCGAATATCAAGAGATAGAAATTACATCAGACAAATGGCAGTGATGCACGGCTTTAATTTACTCATTCAGGAGATAAAAGATAAAAATAATTGAAATTTCTGAGATATTTCAATATAATTGAATTGGAATATGTTTTATTTGGCTTGCTAATAGACAAATATTTAATTTAAAGGAGAAAAAATTGGCGAAGAAGAAACGTGATTTATCAAATATCAAGAGAGCTGAGGGAGCTGCTCGCGAGGAGGCTCTCCAAAAAGCCTTAAAGCAAATCGAAAAGGATTTTGGTACAGGGTCATTGATGAAACTTGGTGAAAGAAACAACAGGCAGATAGATGTGATTTCAAGCGGAACATTATCGCTTGATATTGCTTTAGGTGTCGGCGGTTTTCCACGTGGAAGAATTGTCGAAATCTTTGGTTCTGAGTCCTCTGGTAAAACAACAATCACCCTCCAAGCCGTTGCGCAGGTTCAAAAACAAGGTGGCATTGCAGCATTTATCGATGCAGAGCATGCACTTGACCCGGCATATGCTGAAAAGCTTGGCGTAAACATTAATGAATTATACCTCTCTCAACCCGATAGTGGCGAGCAAGGTTTAACGATTGCCCAAACATTAATCGAATCTGGGGCAATTGATTTAATCGTTATTGATTCAGTCGCAGCACTCGTTCCGCAAACGGAGATTGACGGTACAATCGAAGATCAACAGGTCGGACTACAAGCTCGAATGATGAGTAAAGGTCTGCGCCGTATATCAAGCTCAATCAACAAAACCAAAACAGTGGTTATTTTTATTAATCAGCTGCGAGATAACATCGGTGGCTTTGGTCCGGCTGCACCAAGCTCGACAACTCCTGGTGGTCGCGCCCTGAAATTCTATGCAACACAACGTATTGAAGTCGGTAAAGGCACACAAATCAAGCAGGGTGACGAAAAATTAGGTAATGAAATGAAGATTACCGTTAAAAAGAACAAGGTTGCACCACCATTTAAAATTGCAACGCCAGATATGATTTTCGGAGAAGGAGTGTCTCCATATGGCGAAATTTTAAAGCTTGGTGAAGAAGTTGGTTTTGTCAAAAAGAGCGGCTCTTGGTACTCAATTGATGAGGTTCGTATCGGACAGGGTGGCGAAAAAGCACGACAATGGCTACGGGATAATCCTGAAAAATACGAAGAATATCGACTTAGAATTCGTGAATATTTTGAGCTGCCAACCGAAATTAAGCTCGATGCTGACAAAGAAAAAGTAGAAAAGCCGAAACGCAAAAAGGCGGCAAAAAAGGAAGAACCAACTGCTCCAGCACCTAGTGATGAGATTGAGATTGACGATTCTGACCTAGAAGAAATTGAATTAGAAATTGATGTGGAATAAAGGACATCTGGAAAATAGCTTTAACAAAATACAGAAAGATTTAGAGTTCTAAGTGCTGACTACCACAATTTGCAGCATACAGATACCATTGTGGGTAAAACATCAAGGAAGTTAATTTGCTGCAATCTGTATCCTCAGATGTCAAAGCTCAGGAAGCTAGTTTGCTAGCTTTGTTGATAAAATCAACGAAGCTGCGTCAAATCAGCCGACTATCGGTAAGTGACAAGAACTCTTTTTTAAGATATAATATGAACATCTACGAGTAGTGAAAGTGCTTGTTCCCTTGATAAACAGGGGGATTTTGCGCTTTTTTTATTGTTAAAAATGACTGGGAGGAACGCAACAAAAATGAATACAACATATCAAGCAGAAAATTTCGACGTCATTGTCATCGGTGCAGGACATGCTGGGAGCGAGGCAAGCTTAGCAAGCGCAAGACTTGGCGCTAAAACGCTACTTTTGACAATTAATTTAGACATGGTGGCATTTATGCCCTGCAATCCATCTATTGGTGGCCCTGCTAAAGGTGTTGTTGTCCGAGAGATTGATGCCTTGGGCGGTGAAATGGGACAAAATATTGATAAGACTTATATCCAAATGCGCATGTTAAATACCGGCAAAGGACCCGCAGTTCGTGCCTTGCGTGCTCAAGCAGACAAACACCTTTACGCTGAAACAATGAAGCAGACAATCGAACAACAAGAAAACCTAACACTACGGCAAGCTTTAGCAGAAAAAATCTTAGTGGAAGACGGAAAAGTCTGCGGTGTCCAGACGTCAACCGGTGCCATTTATCAAGCAAAATCAGTTGTCGTTACTGCTGGAACTGCACTTCGTGGTGAGATTATTATCGGTGATTTAAAATACTCCTCAGGTCCAAATAACTCTCAGCCCTCAATTGCCTTGGCGGAAAATTTAAAAGAACTCGGCTTAACGATTGCCCGTTTCAAGACAGGTACACCGCCGCGCGTTAAGTCATCAAGTATTGACTATAGTCAAACTGAAATCCAACCCGGAGATGAATTGCCAAATCACTTTAGCTTTTTATCTAAGGACAGCGATTATTTAGCCGAACAAATTCCTTGCTGGTTAACTTATACAAATGGTAAAAGCCATCAGATTATCCAAGAGAATCTACATCGTGCGCCAATGTTTACCGGAATTGTCGAAGGTGTCGGCGCTAGATACTGCCCATCAATTGAAGATAAAATCGTTCGCTTTGCAGACAAAGAACGCCACCAGCTCTTCTTAGAGCCTGAGGGTCGCAGCACAGAAGAAGTTTATGTTCAAGGCTTATCCACTAGTCTGCCTGAGGATGTACAGATTAACCTGCTTCGCTCCATTGCTGGACTTGAACAGGTTGAGTTAATGCGAACAGGCTACGCGATTGAATACGATGTCGTCTTGCCACATCAGCTGCGCCCAACTTTAGAAACGAAAAAAATCTCAGGTCTTTTTACTGCAGGTCAAACTAATGGAACATCTGGATACGAGGAAGCTGCAGGTCAAGGATTAATCGCTGGTATTAATGCCGCACTGAAAGTACAAAATAAGCCAGCCTTCACACTAAAGCGCTCTGACGCTTATATTGGTGTTTTGATTGATGACTTGGTCACTAAGGGAACTACTGAGCCGTATCGCCTATTAACCAGTAGAGCTGAATATCGTTTAATCCTACGCCATGACAATGCCGATATGCGTTTAACTGACTTCGGGCGTGAGATTGGCTTAGTGAATGATGTCCGTTTTAGACAATTTGAAATCAAAAAATACCGAATTGCTAATGAAATGAAGCGTTTGAACAATGAAAAATTGAAGCCAACTGAACAAGTAAATCAAAAAATTACCGCACTTGGCTTTAAACCATTACAAGACGCAGTGAGTGCTGCGACCATGCTCCGTCGCCCAGAAGTCAACTACCAAGATATCGTTTCCTTTATTGGCCCTGCCGCAGAACATCTTGAGCCGAAAATGATTGAACAAATCGAAATTGAGCTAAAATATGAAGGCTATATCAAAAAAGCCATGGAAAAAGTCGAAAAGCTCAAGAAAATGGAAGCAAAAAGGATTCCAGAAGGTATTGATTATGAAGCAATCAACTCCCTAGCAACCGAAGCAAAGCAAAAATTAAACAAGATTCGCCCAGAAACAATCGCTCAGGCTAGCCGCATTTCAGGCGTTAATCCTGCAGATATTGCCATTCTGATGGTCTATATTGAGCATGGGCAAATTGCAAAAATCAAAGCTTAGATTAAAGACGGACTAGCTGCTCTTGGCATTTAAAGTCCGTCTATTTACTTCACTTATTGATTTATATTTCACCAATGAATTTTGCAAGCTTGCCGCTAAAGTGGAGCATAAGTTTTCCAAATCTTTCGCACCTACAGCTCTAACTCCTACTACGACCTTTTTTACTCCAGTGAAGATTTTACTTACACCACTCAACTAAATTGATCCCCATTTAGCTTACAGCATTTGAAGCTGCGCATTATTGTAGTTTCCTTTATTGAAAGCTCCTTGGTATACTTCGGCACAATCTGATAATTTTTTAGCAACGCAACGCCATGATACTGCTGCAAATATTCATCGCAGTCCGCACACCAGCGCTCATCTATTTCATTCCAAAATGCCGCCAAAAACCTTGGTTGCTCCTTATAAAGCTCATGTATGCTTTTTAAATATATAATTCTTTTTTCGTAATAGCGCAGCGCTGAACCGAAGGTTTTAAACTGGAGTTCTGAGACAATATCTCTTCTCCAGCCGTCAAAAAACCACCAAGGTTCGCTGTCTCCGTACATTTCGATGACTTGATACATCCTACCATCTCCGAGTTAATTAGTATCTGTACTTTAACAATTTTTCTAAATTTTGCAAAGTCTTTTGCTTGGGGTAAACAAACATTCATAGTTTAAAGCTATAGTTTGATATAATATTTAAGTTTTACCGCTTTGTCAGATTTCATGATACCATTTACCTTACATTGAAAAGAAAAGGAAGGTTTCTATGAAAACATCTATTATCGGTTATCCTCGCATTGGTCGTCTTCGTGAATTAAAGTTTGCAACTGAGCGATTTTTCAGAAAGGAAATTACCGAAAATGAACTGAAAGCTGTCGCAAAAGAATTGAGAAAAGTCCATTGGACAAAGATCAAGCAAGCTGGAATCAGTTTTATTCCGAGCAATGACTTCTCGTTTTATGACACAACTTTAGATACAGCAATTGCTTTAAATATTATTCCAAAGGCATTTTCTGAATTGCCAGTTTCTGATTTAGAACGCTACTTTGCGCTGGCGCGTGGCTACCAAGGAGTCGCTGGTGATGTGAAAGCTTTAGGAATGAAAAAGTGGTTTAATACCAATTATCATTACATGGTGCCTGAATTTGAGGACTCTACGCAAATTAAGGCAAATCCTTCTAAGCTCCTTAACGAGTACCACGAAGCAAAAGCGCTTGGCATTACGACCAAACCCACTATCCTAGGACCATTTACACTCCTTAAATTATTGAAATTTACTGGGCAAAAGCAAGTCAAAGATATTCAGCATGAGCTTGCTCAAGCTTATGCTGAAATCTTAAGCGCTATTGAAAATGAAGAAATTGCTTGGTTGCAGCTTGACGAGCCTGCATTAGTTTTTGACCTTACAGATGATGATATTCAGCTGTTTAACGATCTGTACCAGATTATTTTCCAAGCGAAAAAGCAGACAAAGCTTTTGCTACAGACCTATTTTGGAGATATCAGAGATATTTACCAAAGCGTTATTGCTCTTGATTTTGACGCAATCGGCTTGGATTTTGTCGAGGGTCGCAGAACGCTTGATTTAGTTAAAAACTATGGATTCCCTTCGGATAAATTACTTTTTGCCGGTGTCGTCAATGGCAAAAACATTTGGGCAAATGATTATCACAAAACGCTCAAGATCCTCAATGGCTTGCCGAATAAGGAAAATATCGTTATCTCATCAAGCTGCTCGCTTTTACATGTGCCGTATTCCGTTAAGCAAGAAGAGGCATTAGACGAAAAAATTACGCAGCATTTTGCCTTTGCTGAGGAGAAATTAGCCGAGATAAAAGAGTTTTCCGCAATCTTCTTTGACGATGAAGTTGCGTTATTATCACGCAATCAAGCCTTATTTGCTAACGCACGCTTTAAGGAAAACAAGGCGGTTAACGACAAAGTTGCAAGCTTAAAC